>NZ_JBPAOH010000130.1:0-21640 GCF_050875635.1 Tolypothrix sp. VBCCA 56010 | reverse complement strand
TACAGATTTAGGCAAGTGTGATTTTGTTTTTTTAACATATACTGGTAATTTATTTATTATCGAAACTAAATTTATTGATACAGAAGCAACAGGTGCAACCGAAAGAAAAAGAAGAAATAAACACAGAAATAAAGTGTTTGAACAAGTTATCACTTTAAAAAATAGATTTAGTCACTATTGGAATATTGAATTAAAACAATTAGAGTGTGGTGTTTTTACGACAGATTCAGAAATTGATTGGCGAGGAAATGATGTTAATGTCGTAACTAAATCAATTTCTATAGATAAGCTGGAAAGATGGCGGAAAAATTATTAAATAATGACTGAATATTGAATTTAAATAATTTTTATAAATAAAGTTAAAGATTTTTGCCTTGGTTTGAGCGTCACGCACTGCAAACAAAAATATGGTGCGTTAAACTACGAAAACCGCACCTTATGACTTAACAAACATCCTCTTAGAAGTTTGCAACACTTCTGTATGCGAAAAATACGATTGTTTATTGCTTCTAGTCTTGACGGCTATATTGCGCGAACATCAGGAGAGGTAGATTGGCTATTCACCGATTCTGACTACGGTTATGCTGAGTTTTTTGCCGAAATTGACACGGTACTCATGGGTAATAAGACGTATCAGCAAATCCTGGGTTTTGGAGAATACCCATACAAAGGTAAAAAAGGTTTTGTTTTCTCACAAATTCTGCAAGGCGAAAAAGATAACAATGTAGAATTTGTGGGTGGTGATTTGAAAAGCTTCATCAACAGGTTGCGTCAATCAAGTGGTGGTGATATCTGGTTAGCTGGGGGAGCGCAGATAATTCATTATTTCCTAAAACACGGTTTTATCGATGAATTGATTCTCTCAATTCACCCAATTATTTTAGGGGATGGTATTCCCCTGATTGCTCGCTGTAAAATCGAAACAACACTCAAGTTGAAAGATGTTTTTACCTACGACTCTGGATTGTTGCAAGTGTTTTACGATTTGAAAATATAACCTAAAAACAAGTAAAGATAAGGTGAACATTTTCTTGATTATTGCCGTTGGTTTGTTACCGTCACTGTTCTCTTTGTGGATGATTCGTAAAAGTCATATGCAAAGAGAAAGGCTTTTGAGACAAGCTGCTATGAGTCCCAGAACGCAACTAGGGCAATCTCGACTTAATTTAAGCGATCGCTATTATCTCGAAGGAGTCGGCTATCTCATCGGTGACATCAGCTGCCGATATAATGCTAAATCTGGCTATGTACGCTGTGCTGTCAATCCGTCAGGACCTTGTGAAGGTTGCCGTTATTATGAACCAAGGGAATTCACCACCGATAACGAAAAGAAGGTTTAATGGGGAATGGGGAATGGGCAATGGGCAATGGGGAATGGGGAATGGGTAATGGGGAATGGGTAATGGGGGAATGGGCAATGGGGAATAGACTTTAGACTTTGGAATGCTTGACTTGACGCGAAAAAGTTGACATAAAACTTTGAAAACGCAGTTATCACAGCGCACTCAGCAACAATACTCATGTCTCCAATCTGGACTCACAAACAAATTCTAGCGCTAGCACCGGATACCAGTTCCGCTAAAAATGCTCAAGCTTTAGCGGTGCGTTCTAAATGGTTGTCGTTGGGTTACAACCAGCAAGCTATTTGGGGTGAGTGTCAAGGTAGCGGTAGCAATCCTTACCGAACACAGATTGATATTACAGAACTTGCTTTTAAATGTACCTGTCCCAGTCAGAAAACACCGTGTAAACACGCAATCGGTTTGTTTTTGCTTTTTGCCGATCAAAAAGACGCTTTTACCGAAACGCCACAAAAGACGAGCCTTGATACACCCAAACATCAACCAGATAAAAAAACTGAATCCACAAAGAAAGTAGTTGATACAGCCGCTCAAGCAAAGCGTGCCGAGATGCGCTACAACAAAGTAACTGCGGGAATGCAGGATTTAGAACTTTGGTTGCGCGATTTGGTACGTCAGGGGTTAGCTGTAGCCCAAGGACAACCTTACAGCTTTTGGGATACCGCAGCAGCGCGGCTTGTAGATGCTCAAGCGCCGGGGGTTGCTCGTATGCTGCGTGAGATAGCAAGTATACCACATTCTGGTATCGGCTGGGAAGAAAGGCTGTTGACACAGTTGGGACGTGTTTATTTGTTGATTTCCGGCTTTAAACGTTTGGAAACTTTCCCAGCCGAAATGCAAGCAGACATCCGTACCCAAATTGGTTGGACGCAAAATCAAGAAGAATTATTAACAAAAGTCGGTGTGCGCGATCGCTGGTTAATTTTAGGTCAACGTGTCACCGAAGAAGATAAACTGCGATCGCAGTTTAATTGGTTATGGGGCGAACAAAGTCAACAAGCAGCATTAATTCTTAACTTTGCTTATGGCAGTCAACCATTAAATACTAGCTTGATTCCAGGAACTAGTATAGATGCAGAATTAGTATTTTTCGAGAGTGCTTATCCGTTGCGATCGCTTATTAAAATTTTTTATAACCCAGCAGATCTAGTAGACAAAATGCCGGGATATAGTAGCATTCCTGACATGATGCAAGCTTACGCCAAAGCCTTGGCACGCAATCCTTGGATCGAGCAGTTTCCTGTAGCGTTACAAGCTGTAATTCCTGTGTTTAATGATGATGGTAGCTGTCGCGGTGTGCGTGATGCCGATGGATATATGCTATCAACAATTAAAATTAGTTCTCAACAAACATGGCAATTATTGGCACTCAGCGGTGGACATGCGGTTGGAATATTTGGGGAATGGAATGGCGATCGCTTTCTACCCTTAAGCGCATATGCAGAAGATACATTTGTCACACTTTCAAAATAGACATAAAAGTGGAAATGGCGTAGGGACAATTCATGAATTGTCCGTACAAACAATTTCAAGTTACGAACTAAAGAGAATCGAACCGCAAAAGCACTCTTGATGCAAAAAGGGAAAGAAGGGATAACAATTACTCCCTTCCCGCTCGAAAAATACCTATTTAACGAACCGCAAAGACGAGCCAGCGCTGTGCGGGGGTGGAGGAGTGAGGCGACTGGCGTACGAAGTACACTTTGGAAGAAGAGAAAGAAGATAGGTAATCTTATAGCGGGAAGGGAGTAAGAAAAAATATTTAATATCAAATCCTATAGCATTGGAATGATTGCTGCATTTTCACTCAAAAACCTTGCAAAACTCTACATTTATTAAATAGGACTTACGCAAAATTCCTCTCAAATCATTCCTCTGTGTTCTCTGTGGTTCGTTTTCCGTTATTCTTGCGTAAGTCCTATTAAAGATATCATTCTCATAAAGTACGGATTTGATATAAAGTGATAATTATGAATTTCTCGCTTTGGCAAGAGGTTGTAAAAACAGCATTAATCGGTACTGAACGGCACACTTGGAAACTGAACGTGCCGAATCATCAGTTAAGTGAAATTTTGAGTCATTTGGATAGCAGCGACAAAGAAGGAAGTTTACTGAGTGCGGCTGGTGCTTTTGCTCTTTATCAACGCGCTGGTAAAATATCTTTTGATAAGCCACCAAAACAAAACAAAAGTGAATCAGAAGAATTACTTGATTGCAGTCTTGTTTCTCGGCAACATCTAGCTTTAATATTAAGTGGGAATGCTAAACTTCTGCCAGAATGGTTAACACTGGCAGCCGCCGCTAAAAGAAGAGTTCCTTCAGAATACTTGCCTCACCTGCTGACGTTAGGGCAAAAGCAAAGTAATTTACGAGCTTTCATTTTACCAGTTTTGGGCAAGCGGGGATATTGGCTAGCAAAGCATAACCCAGACTGGAATTATGTCAACAGGGAAATTACTGATAAAGCTTGGCAGACTGGTAGTAAAGAAGCAAGGCGACTATTGCTGCAAAGACTCCGCGAACAAAATCCAGAACAAGCACGAGAACAACTGCAAAAAGCTTGGAAAAAGGAAAGTGGCGAAGAGAGAGCGAGTTTATTAGCAGCTTTAGAAATCAATTTGAGCATGAACGATGAGCCGTTTTTAGAAGCTGCATTAGATGACAAACGCAAGCAGGTGCGAGATATTGCAGCGAAGTTGCTTTCATTGCTGCCGAAATCGAGATTGTGTCAGCGGATGATAGAGCGAGTTCGCCCTTTGATTATATTTAAGCATAACTTGGTGCAAGTGACTTTGCCTTCAACGTGCGATGCGGAAGCCGCCGCCAAGGGCGATCGCCAAATGATTCGCGACGGTATCGATCAATCTCGCTACAGTTCGGCATTGGGGGAGAAAGCTAGTTTATTGTTGCAAATGCTTTGTTGCGTACCGCCTAGTTTTTGGTGTAACAATTGGGGCAAAACGCCGCAGCAATTATTGCAAGTTGTGGATGGTAGCGAGTGGGAAAAGATGTTGTTGGAAGCTTGGGCAACAGCAGCTTTGAAAAGTCAAGATTCAGCGTGTGCCGAGGTTTTACTACCAAATGCAAGTAAGTTTTATCACAGTTATTTGGGCAATGGTGAGGAGTTAGTTGTTGGGTTGTTGAAGCTTTTAGGGCAGGATAAGGCGGATGCTTTGATTTTGCAGACATTGTTGCAGAATCAAGGTAAGTTGCTTTCGGTAAATCATCCGGCGTATACGTTGTTGAAGCATTATCAAATGCCTTGGAGTGGGAAAGTTAGTCAGCTTGTGCTATCAAGTATACGAAAATATGTTGAAGCTAATAAGCAGTGGGAAGGGGGAATGCGATCGCTTTTTCAAAGTTTCGCTCTTTATATGGAACCTTCGGTTGTGGAAGGTGCGGGGGAGTTGTTGGCTGTTGTGGAGGAGGGTTCGTTTTGGCAAGATTTTGTAAATGAGTTTTTGGCTACGTTGTTGTTTAGGTTGGAAATGATACAGGAGTTCAGAGGTGAGTGATGAGTGAAGAGAAACGAACCGCGTTGGCGAAGCCTCTCGAAGAGAAGGCGCAAAGGACGCAAAGGAAGAAGGAGGAAGAGGAAAGGACGAGTTTGTTGAGGGAACATGCGGAGGAACTGTTTGCTGTTGAGTTGGCGGAGTTGGGGAAGGTTGATGGGAAGCAACGTCCGCCGAATTGGAGGTTGTCGCCTTGGGGGGTGGTAACGTATCTTTTGGGGGGAAGGTTGGATAATGGTTTTGAGGTGTCGCCTAAGTATATTGGGGATAGGCGGATAATTGAGGTTGCGACTGCTACTTTGACGACGGATCGGGCTTTGTTGTTGCTTGGTGTACCGGGAACGGCGAAATCTTGGGTTTCGGAACATTTGGCGGCGGCGATTTCTGGTGATTCGACGCTGTTAATTCAGGGTACGGCTGGGACGAGTGAGGAAGCGATTCGTTATGGGTGGAATTATGCGAAGTTGTTGGCTGATGGTCCTTCGATGGCGGCTTTGGTTCAAAGTCCGTTGATGCGGGCGATGGAAGATGGCAAAATTGCCCGTGTGGAGGAGTTGACGCGCATTCCTGCTGATGTGCAGGATACATTAATTACTGTGCTTTCCGAGAAAACACTGCCGATACCGGAACTGAATTCTGAGGTGCAAGCGCGGAAGGGTTTTAGTGTAATTGCGACTGCAAATGACCGTGATAAGGGTGTAAATGAACTTTCTAGCGCTTTGAAACGCCGTTTTAACACGGTAGTTTTGCCTTTACCAAAGACTGTAGATGAAGAAGTGGAAATTGTGCAGTTACGGGTGGAAAGTTTGGGAAAAGCTTTAGAATTGCCAGCCGAACCCCCAGCGTTAGAGGAAATTCGCCGCATCGTCACTATATTTCGGGAATTGCGTAGCGGTGTTACGGAAGATGGGAAAACCAAGATTAAATCGCCTAGTAGTACTTTGAGTACAGCGGAAGTTATTTCTGTTGTGAATAATGGTATGGCGCTATCGGCGCATTTTGGCGATGGAAATTTACAAGCAGCAGATGTTGCTTCTGGGCTGATTGGGGCGGTGATTAAAGACCCAGTGCAGGATAAAGTAATTTGGCGCGAGTATTTGGAAACGGTGGTGAAACAAAGGGATGGATGGAAGGATTTATATCGGGCTTGTCGGGAGGTATCTTAGAGGAAAATCTCACGCAAAGCCGAGGCAGCGCGGTGATACCAGCCCCCTCAGGAGCGGTCTCCCTGATCGATGGGGGACTGGCTCTCCCGTTGGGTCTTGGGGAGGCAGTGCGTTGGACGGGTTTCCCGGCAGCCGTGCATCTGCCGTGGTTTCCCCCATGAGCGACTGCCGTCGCAAAGACGCAAAGATTTGTAGGTTGGGTACGCACAGCGTACCCAACATTAATATATATCAAGTTTCGTTGTAAACTATATGTTTTATCAAGTTTTGCGTGGTTTGGAAGCTGGTATACTCATGCTAGGTAGCGATATTGAGGAGTCCAAATTATCCCTACGCTAGAACAAAAAACACAGTGCTATGTGTTGTGCTGCTGGTTCACTAAACTTTACTTGCCTATCAATATCGTTCGGATGGATGAACGAACGGGAAAGGTATTTATCCTAGCGGGTGAGGAAAATATCATAGAAATATATCTATGACGGTAAATGGAGGTATATAGGATGAGTAAACCTAACTTTCAAGCAATGAACCAAAAAGAGATAATGTAGTCTAGTGTTGATATGCAGACGTTTTATGCGATCGCCTGAATTAGACATTTTTTTTGCCAAAACGCGATCGCCTTTTGACTAGCATTTCAATAAGTGATGTGTTTTGATTGACTCCTCACCCTTCTTACCATGACCATTCACATCTTCGGTATCCGCCATCACGGTCCCGGTTCAGCACGCAGCCTGCGTCAAGCCCTAGAAACCCTTCAACCAGATACAATCCTCATCGAAGGACCACCCGATGCCGAATCAATACTACCATTGCTCGCATCACCCGCAATGCAGCCACCAGTAGCCTTACTCATATATGTACCAGATAAACCCCAAGAGTGCGTTTATTATCCCTTCGCCATCTTCTCACCAGAATGGCAAGCACTGCATTACGGCTTAACTCATAACATCCCCGTCCGCTTTATGGACTTACCCTTAGCGCACCGAATGGCGATAGGGGACAAGGAGACACGGGGACAAGGGGACAAGGAGGACGACTTGGAGGACAAGGGGGAATTTTCTCCCTTATCCCCCACTTCCCCACTCCCCCCCTTCCCCCCAACCCCACTTCGTGGGGACCCCAAAGCCCCCACTCCCCCACTCCCCTCCTCCCTCGCTGAAGATCCGCTCTCGTTGCTAGGAAAAGCCGCAGGTTACAGCGACAGCGATCGCTGGTGGGAACATATGGTAGAACAACGTCATAACAGCGTTGATTTGTTCGCCGCCATCCTCGAAGCAATGACCGCTGTGCGTCAGGATACACCCCCATCAACAGATTCTATAGAAGCACAGCGCGAAGCGTACATGCGGAAAACTATCCGCGAAGCTGAAAAAACTGGCTTTCAAAGAATTGCTGTTGTCTGTGGTGCTTGGCACGCTCCAGCGCTTTCCGCTAGATTAAATGTTAAAAGAGATACAATAATCCTCAAAGGGCTACCCAAGATAAAGGTAGAAGCGACTTGGATACCTTGGACTTACAGACGTTTATCTTATAACAGCGGCTACGGTGCTGGTATAGAATCGCCCGGTTGGTATCATCATCTGTGGGAATGGGGACAAGGGAGACAAGGGGACAAGGGGGCAGGGGGAGTGGGGGAGTGGGGGAGTGGGGGAGTGGGGGAGTGGGGGACAATTCTTTCTCCCCCTCTCCTTGTCTCCCTCTCTCCTTGTCTCCCCATCTCCTTGTCTCCCCCCTCCCCCACTCCCCCACTCCCCACTCCCCACTCCCTAGTCCCTATTCGCTGGATGACGCAGGTTGCACATTTGTTACGCGAACAAGGTTTAGATGCTTCCTCGGCGCATGTAATTGAAGCGGTGCGGTTGGCGGAATCTTTGGCAGCTTTGAGAAATCGTCCTCTCCCAGGTCTTTTTGAATTAAATGAAGCTACCCAAGCTGTGCTTTGTTTTGGCAGCGATTTACCGATGCGCCTGATTCACGATAAACTCATTGTTGGCGATCGCCTGGGCAAAGTCCCACCAGAAACGCCGATGGTGCCGTTGCAACAAGATTTAATCCGGCAACAAAAACGTTTGCACTTTAAGGCAGAAATAACTGAAAAGACGCTAGATTTAGATTTAAGAAATAATAATGATTTAGAGCGATCGCACTTACTACACCGTCTCAATCTTTTAGAAATTCCTTGGGGACAACTTCAAAAAACAAGTAATAAAAAGGGTACTTTTCACGAATTCTGGCGTTTGCAGTGGCATCCAGAATTTGCTGTTAGCTTAATTGAAGCTGGTATTTGGGGCAATACTGTTAAAGATGCTGCTGCGAATATTGCTTGTAACAAAGCAGATGCCGCAAATGATTTGCCAACACTGACAAATTTTTTAAATCAAGTAATATTATCAGATTTATCTGATGCTGTCAGTTATCTCATGTTGCGTTTAGAAAATGCTGCGGCTTTAGTTAGTGATGTCACACATTTAATGGCAGCATTACCACCATTAGCAAATGTACTGCGTTACGGTAACGTCCGCTCATCAGATACCAAGATGATAACTCATGTAGTTGATAAGTTAGTAACGCGAATTTGTATTTCTCTACCCGGTGCTTGTGCATATGTGGATGACGATGCAGCGGCAGCAATGTATGATAATGTGATGAAAGTTAATAGTGCGATCGCTTTACTGCAAAATGAAGAACACATAACATCTTGGCAACAAGTATTATCGCAAATTTCCGACAACGAAAGACTGCATAAACTAATCGCCGGTTGCTGTTGTCGTTTATTGCTAGATGCTGGTATTTTTAACGTAGAGGAAGCAGCGCGACGCATGAAATTAGCGCTTTCTCTTGCCACAGTTCCACCCCAAGCAGCTGCCTGGGTAGAAGGATTTCTCAAAGGTAGTGGTTTATTGCTTTTACACGATGATATCCTTTGGCAAGTTTTAGACAATTGGATAACTCAATTACCTGGTGAATTGTTTACCGCTTTGCTCCCATTATTGCGACGCACTTTTAGCAATTTTCCCGCACCAGAACGGCGACAAATAGGTGAAAAAGTAAAACTTGGACTCAACCCAAAAGCTGCATCAAATTCTCAAAATATTCGCGAATTTGATGAGGATAACGCTGCTGTTGTCTTGCCTATTATCGCTCAATTGTTGGGAGTGTAAAAACACCTTCAGCTATGCTGCTATGCTGCTATACTCTTAAATAGTGCTAGAGGAATATAATTCACATATTCCTCCTTAAAACTTGAAAATTTCTGATACCAAAACGAATGTATGCAAACTAAATCAAGCAAATTAGAACTTAACAAAGAATATCCATCCCCAGATGAGGCATCTGCTATCCAGACGATTGAACAGATGATCTTGCAGAAGATTGAGCATAACTACCAAGCAGGAGAAAGACCAAGCCGACGCGATGCTCACGCCAAACATCATGGTTGTGTTAAAGCCGAATTTATAGTTGAAAATAACCTTTCCGAGGAGATGAAATTTGGAGTTTTTGAAGAGCCAGGAAAGAAGTTTACTGCTTGTATACGCTTCTCCAATGGCTCAGGAAAACCTCAGGCTGATTCTATAGGTGATGGTCGGGGTATGGCAATTAAACTTCTGGGTGTGTCAAAAGAAAAGCTGTTGACAGATGAAAAAAACACTCAAGACTTTGTGATGATTAATCATCCAGTCTTTTTTCTTCGGAATCTTCAAGACTATATCGATTTTATTCAGACCCAACAAGCAGAGGGTAAAGGACTATTAAAGTTTTTCTTTCCTGGCTTGAATCCTTTGAAATGGCGCTTGCAGGAGTTTGCGATCACTACCTCAATTCAGCGAAAAAAAATTGTTAGCCCGCTGGAAATTCAATATTGGAGTATCACACCCTATAAACTTGGTAATAGGGCAATTAAATTCTCTGCCAAACCCAGCGCTGATAATATTTCTGGGAAAACTGTTTTAGTTTCTGAGAACTATCTCAAAGAAGCAATGGTTGAACATTTAAACAGCAAAGAAGCTTGTTTTGATTTTTTGGTTCAATTCCAGACAGATGCTGATAAAATGCCAATAGAAGATTCAACAGTTGAGTGGAAATCTCCTTTTTTCAAGGTGGCTACTATCAAGATTCCGCCTCAAAGTTTTGATTCCTCCGAACAGATGGAATTTTGCGAAAATTTGTCCTATACTCCTTGGCATTCTCTACCAGAACATCAGCCATTGGGAGCAATAAACCGCTGTCGCAAGTCAATTTATAACACAATTTCTCAAGCTAGACATCAATTGAATGCGGTTTCCAGACAAGAACCCACTGAGTCAGAATTTTCTACGCTTTTTGGTGATTTGAATTGAGTATCGTCCGACTAAAATAGCTCTATTTTTGGCGTTGCAGAGAAAGCGGGATGATTTTCACTTCTCTGTTTCTTAAAAAACTTCTTCTTCTCCTGTCGGAGACGCTACGCGAACGCGTACTTCGCTACGAGTGCGGTTCGTTATTCATCCCTATTTTATGCAACGCCCTATTTTTTAATCCAACAGTGGCTTGGCAGTAGTGCGATCGCGTGCAGCTTTTTCTTTACGCTTGTACATATAGAAACGGTTACTTTCACGGCGCAAGCGATCGCTCGAGCCGCTCAATGCTGATAAAGCACCGTCGCAAGATGAGAGAGTTTCAAAAAGCCTAAAACTTTGACACTCTTCGCTCTTGGCTGTTATCGCACTCTGTACCCCTATGCTTTGAAAGTAACCGCTTGTGAGGAATTATCCTTAATTACTACGAAAACGTCTTTTACTTTGTTTGTGTCTAGCAACTGCTTTCCGCTTATGTTTTTGCAGAGGTGTTTCAAAGTGGCGATGTTTTTTCATATCTGGAAAAATTCCAGCTTTGGAAACTTCTCGTTTAAACCGGCGTAAGGCTGACTCAATTCCTTCATTTTCTCCGGGAATTATTTGGGTCATTGTATCTCCAATTAAATTGACGTTTCGGGGGTGGTGAGCAAAAAAGGGCAGACAACGAGTCTACCCTTAAAACCAACAAGTTAAACTCTTATTCTTAAAGCTTATTATCAGCGAGAGTTGTATCCTCCATTACCTCGTCTGTCACCAGAGGAACCTCTGTTTTCACGCGGTTTAGCTTTATTAACTTTTAAGCTACGACCCATCCAATCACCGCCATCAAGGGCTTCAATTGCCGATGCTTCGTCGTCCTCTTTTGCCATTTCTACAAAGGCAAAGCCTCTCGGACGACCTGCGATCGCGATCGCGATCGCTGCTGAACGCGATTTACTGTGCCGTATTCACCAAAAGCTCGCTAATGGTCTTCTTGTGTTACTTCATAAGATAGATTACCGACATAAATGGACATCAAACATCTCCAAGAAATCTTAAATGTAGAGATTTAGATTCAGGAGAGACTTTATTAAAACGAGTCATATCACCGAAAATAATACTCAATTCAACACGAGTATAACACAAAAAACGTGATTCTTGGTTGCTTCTACGGGCATAGTCTCAGTTACTGGGCGCTTGTATCCGTTTTGACTCGGACTGTGTGCGATCGCGCTGTCGTGGCGCAAGGAACTGAGCCAAAACGCCCGACCGCCTAATAAATAAAAAAATTTTATACAATAATTTTATTATTCATTCATAAATCGTTATGAAAATTTACTTTTACCACACCCGTGAAAAATACGGTTGTTTCTCAAACTTTTCCGCACACGGCTTTGAATTAGATGGGTTATATTGGTCTACCAGCGAACACTATTTTCAAGCGCAAAAATTTCCCAAAACAGCTGATGCCGAACAAATTCGCTTAGTGAAAACACCGAAAGAAGCAGCGAAAATGGGACGCGAAAGGACTCGTCCCCTGCGTCCAGATTGGGAACAAGTTAAAGATGATATTATGCAAAAAGCAGTGTTACGAAAATTTGAAACTCATGCGGATATCCGAGAAATTTTACTTGACACAAAAGATGCAGAAATAATCGAAAATTCTCCCATTGATTATTACTGGGGTTGTGGTGCTAATGGCAGTGGGAAAAATAAGTTGGGAATAATTTTAATGGAAGTGCGAGAAATATTGCGCCATACTTATCATACAAACGCTGATAATAGTTTAAGTGAATAATATTATTTATATTGATAATGCAATAGAGTTCAAAGACTTATTAGACATTCTAGAAATTATGTAGAGACAATTCATGAATTGTCTCTTACCTTGGGTTACGTCTGTGTCATAATTCATTTTCCCAGATGTCTATTGAAAAGTCTTTGCGTTTGGAGTGTCTATTGCGTGAAACAAAAAATCCGCTAATAGGAGGATTGAGACTTTGTATAATTTAGCTTTTAATGGCGATGCAGCACAGTAAGTAAGATTGTATTTCTCTATAGAGCGAAAGCTATGAAATACTGTAAATGGTTTTGGGATGAATCCCTTGGTGGTGTCTTTGATGAGTGGGGTACTAGTACTTACTTTATGGAAATTAATGATAATTCACGCGTCGTCAGACAAATAGAAGTTTACGAAAATGGAAACGTTCTATTTTATGATGCTACTCACTTTGAAGATGATTACGGCATGTTAAGTGATAAACGCATGTCTAAGGAGGATATACAAGAATTTGAAATTACAAAAGCCGAATTTGAATTAATGTGGAATACAAAAAGACCAATCAATAGATAAAAACTTCAAATATAGTGTAAAGTATGACTGAAAATGACGACGAACGTTTACGCCGCTGGCGACTTTTGTTAGGAAGTCAAGAAGCTGATGGTACAGGGTGTCGATTAAGCGGTGCTGATTTGGCAATGGATAACGCCTTGAGTGCATTGTACGATAGTGAGCGCTCTGGTGGTTTAGGCTCTTCATCCCCAAAAGTTGCTCGTTGGCTTTCTGACATCCGCACTTATTTCCCTTCATCGGTAGTTAAGGTGATGCAACTCGATGCGCTAGAGCGTCTCAATTTGCGTCAAATGTTGTTAGAACCAGAAATGCTGGAAGCTGTGGAGCCAGATGTGCATTTAGTGGCGAATTTGCTTTCTTTAAGCAATATTATGCCCAGCAAGACTAAAGATACAGCACGCATGGTTGTGCGTCGCGTCGTTGAAGAATTACAACGCAAACTCGTTAACCCGATGCGTCAAGCTGTTATCGGCAGCTTGAACCGCAGCATCCGCAACCGTCGTCCCCGACACAACGAAATTGATTGGAATCGCACCATCCGCGCTAATCTCAAGCATTATCAACCTAAATATCGTACCATTATTCCAGAAGTTAGAATCGGTTATGGACGTAAGCGAAGTAATTTACGCAACATCATACTCTGCATTGACCAAAGTGGCTCGATGGCAACTTCTGTTGTTTATGCAGGTATTTTCGGTTCTGTATTGGCATCTTTATCAGCAGTGCAGACGCGCATAGTTGCGTTTGATACCGAAGTTGTAGATTTGACTGATGAAGCGCAAGACCCAGTAGATTTACTATTTGGCACTCAATTGGGTGGTGGAACTGATATTAATAGAGCTTTAGCATATTGTCAAGGTTTTGTGCAACAGCCCCAAGATACAATTGTAGTGTTAATCAGTGATTTGTATGAAGGTGGCGATAAGAAAGAAATGCTCAAGCGAGTTGCAGCGATGGTGAATGCTGGGGTGCAATTTATCGCCTTATTAGCGTTGAATGATGATGGGGCACCGATGTACGATCGCTCTATTGCTTTATCATTAACAGAATTTGGGATTGCCGCGTTTGCTTGCACTCCTGATAAATTTCCCGATTTAATGGCAGCTGCGATCGCTCGTCAAGATATTAGACAATGGGCAGCTAATGAAGTAGGGAGTGGGGAGTAGGGAGTGGGGAGTGGGGAGTAGTCTATATTAGGAACTTGCAAATTAATTTAGCACGTTCTGTGCTTCTTTCGGCTGTCCAATGGCGGTCGCAACTTTGATAGACTTTTACTTGTTGTAAACCCGACAGGGAAATTAGCTGGTTTACTTCATCAAGCGTCAGTGCAGCGTGAAGAGAATCGCGGAATAACTTTTTTTGATACTCATCGTATTCTTCACCGATGCTATCAACTAAAGCATTCATGATTTGGGCATTCGCTGGTCGAATTAAATCGCGGATGAAAATACCAGTGCCAGCATCCAAGATTATACCTTGTTCTGGGGGTCCAAGAGCGATTCTCCTTCAAAGACGCTACGCGATCGCGCTTTTAGCAAAAGCCGTATTTACCTCAGTGAAATCCATTGCATCATATTCAATAGCTTCAGTGAGACTATGCATCACCTCAGGTTCCAAAACTCTTTCCATCATGAAAGATATATCCCATTTCTGGGAACACTAAATATATCATTACAAATATCAGGGATTGGTTGATGTGGAAAGGCGAATCGAATCCTAACTCAAAAAACACAGTTCCCTTGCCAGTAACAACAATACATACGAATGCAAGGAAACGCGGCACAATTAGCCATGACTTTGATAAAAATTTACAACCTGAAATGCAACTTCCACAAGATAGTGACGACCACTCATCCGAAGCTTCTAAGCTACTGCGACAAGGAGTTCAACAACAACAAGCAGGAGATTTAACTGCTGCGATGAAGTCCTTACAAGAAGCCTTAGCACTGTCTCAAGCATTTGGCAATTTAGAAAGACAGGCGCAGGCGCTTTCTTGTTTAGCGCTAGTGGCTTATACTTCAGGAGATTACAAAAGCGCAATTTCTTACTCTGGGCAGTGTCTATCTTTAACTAAAGATTCTTCTGATTTGCGCTTGAGAGTGCAAGCGTTTTCTCATTTAGGTAATTCTTATCGTCACCTAAACGATTATGAAAAGGCTATTGAGTTTTTGCAAGAGTGCTTGAAAATATCGCAACAGTTGCAAGATAAGCGAACTCAAGTAGCAGCACTGAACAACCTAGGATTAGTTTATAAAGCTTTGGGCGAAATGGCAAAGGCGATTGAGTATCAGCAGCAAAGCTTAGAATTTATCCGGGAACTTCAAGACCACTGGGGTGAGGAACAAGTGCTAAAAAATATCGGCAATGCTTGGTATGCTTTGAGCGATTATCCGAAAGCGATCGCCTACTATCAACAGTGTGTCACAATATCGCGTTCTCTCAACAACCACCGCAATGCGTCTCAGGTGCTGAAAAACCTCGGTAATGCTTGTTATGCGATCGGCGATTATGCCTCATCTATTATATATTATGAAGAACGCTTGCATATAGCCAGAAAACTTAACGATAAACGTAGCGAAGAACAGTCTCTCGGCAGTTTAGGAGTTGCTTGTGAAGCTTTGGGCGATTATACCAAAGCGATTACATATTACGAAGAACGTTTAAATTTAGCTAGGTTACTTAAAGACCGTCGCAGCGAACAACTAGCTCTTACTAGTTTAAGAGTTGCTTGCTATGCTTTAGGCGATTATGCCAAAGCAATGCAATATCAGCAGTTATCTAGGGAGTAGGGAGTGGGGAGTGGGGAGTGGGGAGGGGAGGAGTGGGGGAGGGGAGGAGTGGGGGAGTGGGAGAGGATGGGGGGATGGGGGAGATGAGGGAGTGGGGGAGAAAGAATTATTTTCCTTGTCTCCTTGTTCCCTTGTCCCCTTGTCCCCTTGTCCCCTTGTCCCACTCCCCCACTCGACTTAATTTATGTTCGCCTATACACCATAGTGGCGCTGGCTTGGTCAACTGGCATTAATATAACTTCATTAATATTGACATGAGTTGGTCGGGTGACGCAGAAAAATATCACGTCAGCGACATCATCTGGTGTCAGGGGAGTTACTCCTTGGTAAACTTGTTGAGCGCGATCGCTATCCCCATGAAAGCGCACTTGACTAAATTCTGTTTCTACCATCCCCGGATCGACAGAAGTTACACGTATAGGAGTTCCCAAAAGGTCTTGTTTTAAACCTTCAGAAATTGCTTTCACTGCGGCTTTAGTGCCACAATATACATTCCCTTTGGGATAAGTTTGATGTCCGGCAATGGAACCAATATTTACTACATGACCGCGATTCCGCTTCACCATTCCTGGGACAATATAGCGAGTGAGGTAAAGTAAACCTTTGATGTTGGTATCAATCATTTCATCCCAGTCTTGAGTGTCACCTACGTGGAGTTTGTCTAAACCGCGACTCAAACCGGCATTGTTAATTAAAATGTCGATGTCTGACCACTCAGGAGGTAAGTTAGATATAGCCGATTTTACAGCAGAGCGATCGCGCACATCTAACTGTAATAAATGAATTTGTAGAGACGTTTCATGAAACGTCTCTACAAGTTCCGAAGCTAGCTGCTGCAAACGTTCTAGCCGACGCGCTGCTAAAATCAATTTTGCACCCGAAAGCGCAAAAATTCTCGCACAAGCTGCACCAATACCACTGCTTGCACCTGTAATTAAAACAATTTGATTTTGAATCATTATTTGGTGGATAGTGGGGCAATGGGCATGGGGCATGGGGCATGGGGCATCGGGTATGGGGCAAGGAGACAAGGAGACAAGGAGACAAGGAAGAATTTATCCGATTCTCAATGCCCAATGCCCATTGCCCAATGCCCATTGCCCATTGCCCAATGCCCAACAACCAACTACTTATTTCACAACCTGCAACCTTTGAGTTACCATTGTCATGCCTTCTCCCCGTAAAATTACCGCAGAAACCCATTGATTGCCAGGGGTAGCTGGTGCCCGTCCAACTTTAAAAAGTCCACCTGTTGTCAGCAATTCTAAATCTACCGATGTGGGGGAGAGATATTTTTCTGGTTGAATCGGTTCTTCTAAAGCGGTGCCTAAAATAAAATCTTCACCAAGCGGTTCAGTAACGATCGCATCAAAATTATATTGCTGTCCGACTCGCACTTGCTGTGGTAAATTAATGTTAATTTGCGGTGGTTTAGCACCAGAGCTAAGTTGAGTGCGTTCGGTCAAAATGTCTTGACGGACAATTTGCGTACCGGAAATGCGCTGACGAGATGTAATTGTCGCATTCAGAGCTAAGTTATTACTATTGGCAGAGGGTGAACCGGTTATATTAGTTACCGTTTCGGCGATAATGGCATTACCTTCTGATTTCCAAGATTGCAGTTGTGTAGTGTATTTTAATTGTGGATACCGTTGCCACAGTCCAACCAAGGCTTTTTGCATATTGGCGTGAGTTAAGCCATCCCCAGTAGTAAAATTGGGGCTGTAAAACTGCATTACTTTTGTCACATTGCCTTGACTTGCTGCTGTATCAATTTGCGTCAATAAATTTTTCAGTGCTGGAGGTGCGGTGTCTGGGGTACTGGCTTGAGCGCATTTCCAACCGGATAATAAACCAAGTGTCAGTAAAAACAAAATTAGCCAGTTTGAGGCTAAAAATTTTCTTTGGCGTTTAAGTAGTAAGACAATTAAGTTAGGCATTGTTGATAGGTTCAGGATTTAGCTAGAGAAGGTTAGTAAATTGTTTTATCTTAGTTAAGCTTGAAAGCACAACGGTAGAGGGTTGATGGTTAACGCACCGATACGATTATTAATAGCTGCTAGTGGAACTGGTGGACATTTATTTCCGGCGATCGCACTTGCCGAACAATTGCCAGATTATCAAATTGAGTGGCTTGGTGTCCCGAATCGGCTAGAACGATCGCTTGTTCCCAAGCAGTACCCCTTGAATACTATTGCAGTTGAGGGATTTCAGCAAGGGTTGGGATTTTCATCTTTACGAATTTTGGGTAAACTCGTCGGTTCGATTCTCCAAGTAAGAAAACTTCTGAAAAAAGGTAATTTTCAAGGTGTCTTTACTACGGGTGGTTATATTGCAGGTCCGGCTGTAATTGCCGCGCGATCGCTTGGTTTACCTGTGATTCTCCATGAGTCTAACGCCTTACCTGGTAAAGTAACACGCTTTTTTGGTCCCTGGTGTGATGCTGTAGCGGTGGGATTTGAAGTTGCTGCGAAGTATCTACCTCGTGCCAAAACTATTTATACAAATACTCCGGTGCGATCGCCATTTTTGAATTCGGGAATTGTCCCCCTAGATTTACCGATTCCGGAGAATGTTCCTTTAATTGTCGTCTTTGGTGGTAGCCAAGGTGCAGTCGCTATTAATAAGTTGGTGCGTGAATGCGTTACAGCTTGGTTTGATGCTGGTGCTTGGGTTGTCCATTTGACCGGAGATAACGACCCAGAAGCCGATAAGTTACAGCATCCGCAATATATTGTGTTACCGTTTTATGACAATATGGCGGGATTGTTAAAACGCGCTGATTTAGCAATTAGTCGTTCTGGTGCGGGAAGCTTGACAGAATTGGCAGTATGTGGTGTACCATCGATTTTGATTCCTTATCCATTTGCGGCAGAAGATCATCAAACTTACAATGCCGAAGTATTTACCTCAGTCGGTGCAGCGATCGCATTCAAGCAATCAGAGTTAAGCGCTGAGGTATTGCAAAGTAAAGTTTTGTATTTATTGCAGTCTGCTGAATTAACTCATATGGCAGAAAAAAGCAAAGCGATCGCGGTTCCCGACAGCGCGGAAAAATTGGCACATTTGGTGCGTGAAGTTGTAGAAATGTAAGCACAAAGAGTGCTTTATAAAGTACTTGCTACGTAGAGATGCCAAGAAGCTCTGCTTCTTGTCAAAAGACATCGCCTAAATCGCCAATTGGTATGATTATCTTCTGCGCTTTGTAGTCTGCTTTAAGATTGTTGTGCTGCCTGCCTAACCGCTTCAATATCAATATCTAGCTGTTCGGCTATTTGTTCGACAGTCAAACCTGCTTTCAACAGTAGTGGAACAGCAGCTAGCTTACCTGCTCTTAAACCTTCTTCGCGACCTTCTTCGCGACCTTCTTCGCGACCTTCTTCTAGTGCTTCCTGAAAAACTCTTGTGTGTCTGACTGCGTTGCTTAATTTCAGCATATTTTCTACCTCTTGGCGACTCAACAGGGGAAATTTGTAAACTATAATCGTCTCGATTAAATCTATTATTGCTTGGCTAGTAATCGTGTCTGTTATTTCTTGCCTTGTTTGGTCGATGAGTTGTTTAGCACGATTCACAGCGGTTTGTTCTGGTTCTACTACTAATTTAACAACGCTAACGCCTAAAGATTGGTTTGCTGTATCGAGTTCATCGAGGTAAACGCGCTGTACTTTGTGACTTTCGAGCAAAACTTGATAAAGTCTGGTTTCATCAGGTTCTAAGCTGCGTCTGGGATAAATGATAACAGCGTACCAGTCAACGGTAGCTGGATTCTGGTCTAAAAACAGGAAAAGTTCTGCAAATACCCGATGATAGAGAAATTCGTCTTTTTGAAACTGTACTTCACAGAAGTATACAGTTTTGTCAGCACTGTTTTGGGGTGGTAGAAATACTCCATCAATTCGGAAAGCAGTTTGTTTGATTTCGATTGAGCGGAACTGATAACCTTGAGTATTGTTAGGCGATCGCCCAATCAAATCAAAGAATATACTGGGAAACTCTGCAAATAATTCATAAAAAATGCTGTCTGTTTTCACTCTTACAAAAACTCCGCGTCCCTCTGCGCTTCCCCTTGCGTCCCTCTGCGTTTAAATCATCTAGACCGCAACAACTGCACAAACGTATCACTCACAGTATGATCCTTCGTATTGGCAGCGTATTGAATCAACTCTTCCCGCAGAGCTTTAGCTTTATCCAACTGTAGCAACGTTGCTAACAAAAAGTATACACCCCGAAAGCGGGGATCGCTCATGTGGTCAATCAGGCGTTGTTCGGCTGCGTCACTATCGCCGAGAAAAGTTTGTACTAGAAAGAAGTCCATAATTTTATCATGGCGGAAGTAGCATTCTTTCTTAGGTTCTCCTTTTTCATCTTGCCACTGACGGCTGACAACCATTTTATATTTCTCATCTTCCATTGACTCTAATTCTTGGTAGAAAAGCTCACCTGATAAAGCTTTTTCATCATTCAGCCGCATTTGGTAGACAGCTTCGGAGAATTTTTTCAAAGGAAATTCATGCTTCCATTCTTGCAAGTATTCTGCTGCCATTTCTTTATATTGCTGTTCTTGCAGGCGAAACAAATCAGGCTGCTTGCCTTGTGATAACATTTGAGCAACCAAAGTTAAATCCATCGGATTGGAAAGAGTTCGTTGTGCTGCTTCTAACTCTTCACGAGATTGCTGTTGGTTGAAAGCTTCTGTTAAGTAGTTTTTGCAAGCTTGCTCGTAAGCAGTACCTTGAATTTTCGCATCTTTGGGAAGTCGCGGCTGTCGGGTAATCAAAAATTGCTCAATTTGCTGACGTTCTAAAGGTTGCAAGTAGTACATCTTTGCCGTTGAGGGGGGTATCCACTCTAACGGTTGGGTAGTCATAATGATGTTACCGCGAAAATAGCTTTCGACAAACTGCGTAATTTTAGCGCGTGTGTCTGCTGTAACTTCGTTCAGTCCATCGATGCAAATATCTATCGCACCGCTGTAAATCAGGTTTTTCAGAAATTCTGCATCTTGTGCTTGTCCGTGCAGCTTTGCTTGAATTGCCTCAATTACACCTTTATCGCACTTGTGCGCCGGCAGATAAACGACAATAGCTTGAGAAGATTTTACCAGATGGCGGAGAAACATCGACTTTCCTAAACCAGAATCGCCTTCTAAGACAATTTGTCCTTTGATGCTGGGTAGTTCGTGGGTAATTTCTCGGATTTCTCCTGTCAGCGGAACTTGCACCCTAGATTGGGGAAAATATGCTTGGGAATTAAAATTGCTTAATCCTGCATCTGCTAGGAGGGAAAACTTAAACGGTTCAAATAATTTGCGACGTAAGAAGGGAACCCAAGCGAGGAGAAAGCCGACGTAACCGACACCGAGAATGCGACGTACCCACGGGTTCCAGAAGAAGATAGCTTGAACTTGGGGAAATTTCGGGTAAGCAAAGATAAGCGCAAGCCAAAAGGTAATATGAATAACGATCATGTTTCTGGCAGCGAAGAACCACTTCCAACCTTCGAGATTATTAATCACCGACTGCACCGTATCCGCTTCGTTATGTTTGCCTTCTTTCAGGTTGTCGCTGTGACTTTGAAGTAAAATAATATTCTGCGGTTTCCATGAGACTTTGCGGATAACTACGGCAATTTGCTTTGCTAAGTCGTTTTGTAATCGCTGAAGCTTGTGAGTGTTAGTGGCTTCCCAGGCTTTTTTAAACACATTCAGGGTTTTAACGCCTTCGTCGTGATTCAATGGGGGGGGAGTAGCTTTGCTGTCAGGAATGCCAACCCATGTCAGCAGCGTTTTCACTTCATTAGTACCCCCACCAAGGAAGTAGGTGAAAAAACGCCAATTCAAGTATTGCTGATTTGGCTCATAGACATTATTTAGAACTACAACAACCTCTGTCAACTCTAGTTGTTTGATTTTCCCTAATGCTTCGGCTGCACTGTAACGAACGTAAGCGTCAACTTTTTCATCTTTGAGGAAGTTGAGGATTTCGGGTGCGTACTTTGCCCCCGCTTCTCCCAAATTGCCTAATGCTACCGCTGCACTGCGACGAATGTTAGCGTTAACTTTTTCATCTTTGAGGAAGTTGAGGATTTCGGGTGCGTACTTTGCCCCCGCTTCTCCCAAATTGCCTAATGCTACCGCTGCACTG
>NZ_JBPAOH010000129.1:0-21716 GCF_050875635.1 Tolypothrix sp. VBCCA 56010 | reverse complement strand
TCAGGTCTTCCACAAGTTCTTGCTGTGGAGATAGTGATTCTTGGTTGGCAACGATAATTTCACAGCCAACAGAAATTGCTAATTCCTGAATAAACTCAAAAGCGAATCGGCATAGCCTATCTTTATGCGCTACAACCAGCACTTTAGTTTCACCTTTAAGCATTGACATGATGATGGCTAAAAACTTTTTACGCTTAAAGTTTAGTCCGCCTCCGATTTCCGAAACCCATTCATTTACTGCTAATCCTCTTCCCAGGCAGAATACCTCCATTGCAGTAACTTGATTTTTTAAATCAGGCTTTTGTGCGTTTGACGATACTCGACAATAAACTACGACTTTTCTGTTAGCCTCTAAGGGGTTTAATCCTTTGGCAATCAATAAATCATCTTCGGTGTAATAACGATGATCGGAAAGTGTTCTCTTGGCTGGCAACCTGCCTGACACATCCCAGCGTTGAAGCGTTTTGACTGAGACTCCAATCTTTTTTGCAAATTCGTTTGGCTTATACATATATCACTCATAGACCAGCTATGACTATGAGTGTACAGCTTTGTCTAGGTTATTGGCGACTTAGGACAAACTCCTAAATCTAGTGCTTGCAAACTCTCAAAAGCTGCTTCGCGAATCATGACTTCTTCTTCCCGACTAATTAAAAGTCGCAAGCATTCGATAATATTTTGCTTTACAGAAGAGTCAATACGGTTATTGTTAACGAATTTGGTGAGCCGACGTAGGGCAATCAGACGCTTGAGGGGGTCTTGTTCTGTCAAGGTGAGCAATAATCGATCTAGTTGTTCTTCTTCTCGAATGCTGTAAAAGCTGACGATTTGCCACACTAATAAAATTATAGTTAATAGTGTCCCCAAAGCTTGCAAAATTGCACCCGCAGCAATCCAACGACTGTTGGAGTCAACCCAAATAGTAGCAGCCATGTAAGTGCTGAAGGTAGCAATACCGCCACTTGTAACTGATAAAGCTAATCGGCGGTTGGGACTGTTAAATAATTTACGAATTTCTGACCAATGCGATCGCCAATCCCACCGCTGCATTGAGTAGACTAACACCATTATCCCAATGCCGACAATAATTGCCAACAGCAGTTTCCAGTTCCACAAAAGCATCGCAATCACAATTGTCAAAAACCCTAAATATCCTCCAGGTTCTCGGTATAATTTAAAATTTGGTTGCTTTGTGGCTCTTTCTGTCTTGAATAAAAGCGACCACTTTGCTGTTAAGTTGAGCAATTGCTGCCAAGAAGATGAAGCCTGTGCCACAGTGTTTACCTAAGGGAATTACAAGATTGCCTAATATATCAGTTTTCACTGATATCTGGGGTCTAGTTCACAATCAATATACTCTACAAGGATACCTGTGGTTAGTATAATATAACGATTTTGTCAAGGAGTTTTTATTTTGTTTTAAAAACAGAAACTAAAGTCATCAATGATGAATTGACCATCAAAAGTGCTGAAGGTAATGCGGTGGATGTCATTCGCTGTTAAAGATAATAACGTGCTGGGGGGCAGCGCCGAGTCAGAGTTGGCAAGATTAGCTGCTGGTAGTGCTGTTTGGGTGAGTAGTTGGTTGTGGCGATCGTAAGCGCAAAGTACTAACCGCTGCGAACTTGTGACAAACGTACTAACCCAGTGGACAGGACGCAAGAAAGTAGCTTCTAAAAATCCGCTTTTGGGCGACCCCATCAACACTGTCACCCCCGAATGAGTGGGAAATGCTGGGTTTGAGGGTTGTATTGCGATAGAATTATGAAATATGACACCCCAGCGCTCATATTGTCGCTCCACAGCCTCAAAGCATTTCAAATCTTCTAAATTCAAACAAATACAAGTAGGTACAGCTGCCTGTTCAGAGTCAATATCTATTTGATTTTGACTCTTGCAAGCTGAATCTATTGTTTCTTTTTCAACACTTACGTAGTTTCCACGTAAAAATTTACGGTCTTCCGCAGTTGGTACTTTATTCGATTGAAGAGTAGCCTCCTTTATCATGACGCCCCGCTTTACCATTGCTTAGAGAATAATTTAGTTACTAGCTACATCGGATTGATTATTTATCGATGCAGAACTAGAGTTATTAAGTGATATTAATGAACACTCCGAGTATTCTTGACGCTCAAAACTATCGGTAATGTTTCTGATAGAATACCATAAATAATTTATCAAGTACCTCAGTCCTAAGTGATACTCGCTACAGCAAGAAAACCGCTAGTGACAATATCTTCGAGCAAAAATCTGGAGATGAAGTGAAAAAAAAATCACAAAGTCTTTACAAGTAAAGCAGTAGTTTTACATTTACTTAATCAGACGCAGATGAAGGAAGAGGGGAATGCGTCGGGGATAAGAGGGGAAAAGGGGAAAGGAAAAAAGCGGAAAATCTGAGCGGAGGTTTTCTCCGATCAGACTTTTTCAAGACAGGGAAAAGGTACGGTTAGAAAATATAAGTGAATAATTTCAAATAACTCTATATTTCTTTACATGAGTCTTTTTACCTCTCCTGAGTAAGAAGTTCTAAAGTTCTCTGTTCGTCGATGATAAGAATAGTGAGAATTTTAAACTCCACACCCTAAGTGTTGGGGACAGATGAAGCAACTGTCATTGGCGTTTAGCAACTATAACAGAAAACACAAAACACGTATGTTTCAGCCATTGGGATTTGAGCAACGCTCCGTAAATACCTCATTAGGTAGAATTGCATATTATACTGCCGTCGGTTCGCCTTATGAGGATGAGGTAACTGCCCCCACAAAAAAGGAAACTTTAGTGTTTCTACATGCTTTTGGTGGTGGTTCTTCTGCATATGAGTGGTCAAAAGTTTATCCTGCTTTTGCTGCCGAGTATAGAATAATAGCACCAGACTTAATCGGATGGGGTAAATCTGAGCATCCGGCGCGAAATTATAAGATTGATGATTATACAACGACGATTCGGGAGTTTTTAGAGCAGACTTGTACAGAAGCGGTGACAGTAATTGCTTCTTCGCTGACAGCGGCGTTTACAATTCGAGTAGCGATCGCTCATCCTGATTTATTCAAGTCGCTGATTCTCACTTTACCAGCCGGACTTTCTGACTTTGGCGAAAATTACTCTGGCAGTATTTTTGCCCAGATTGTCAGCATTCCCATTCTTGATCGCTTGCTGTATACTACAGGAATTGCTACCAAAGACGGTATTCGCAATTTCTTAGAACAACGGCAATTTGCCGATTCTAGTCGCGTCTACGAGGAAATTGTCGAAGCTTATTTAGAATCAGCGCGTCAGCCAAATGCTGAATATGCAGCCCTGTCTTTTGTACGCGGCGATTTGTGCTTTGATTTATCGCTTTATATTCAACAATTGACAACTCCCACGGCGATAATTTGGGGGCAAAAGTCGCAGTTTACTGGTCCAGAAATTGGTCGTCGTCTTGCCCAAATGAATCCGCAAGCGATTCGCGTTTTTCAAGAGTTGCAAAATGTCGGATTAACGCCACAGTTAGAATTGCCGGCGGTGACAATTGGTTTAATTCGGCGATTTTTGCCTTTGTTAAGTAGTTGATGAATATATAACAGTCCACAAGATCCAGAAGATCCCCAACTTCTCGCGAGAAGTCGGGGATCTGAATCTGTCCTACATTTTCAAAAATTGCCAGTTACTTGTCTTTCAATCTTAAATCGATAACAGTAGCATTAAAGTTGTAATTAAAGCCTTCTAACTCAAAAGGCATTCCGATTTTCACTTTACTGTTACCTAAAACTGGTCCATTTTCAGTGATATTCGCTTTGCCTTCTAAGGTTAAAAGCATATCTCGACTAAAATTGTTTGCTCTAGGGTCGGGCAATTCTTTGACAGAACCATCGGGTTGAGGAACACTTACGGTTCTAGGTATTTCTTGAATAGATTTAATCCCAATTTGACCGTAGGGTTGATTGCGGATAATAATGTTAGTTTTGCCGCCTTTTTTAAACCCTTTTTCGTATAACTGTTGCGGGTCGCGTAGATTCAATCCTCTAACAACTAAATCTACCTCTATAGGTACTGTTTTCGAGTTAATTTGAGCAACAGAACCCGAAGTTCCCGGAAAGACAAAGATGCCGAATATGACTAATAAAATTACCAGCGCGGCACCAAAATCGAGAAGGTTGATTTTACCGAATAAGCGACCTTTGGAATCTAAAAGAGCCATAAGCAGTTTTCAAGAGATACGGAATAATTGATTGTTGCAACGCCGTGTATAGTAGGGAACCGCTTACACTCGTTGCTTGTTATAAAAGCAGCTGGGATTCTCGGTCATGCGACAGTGTATCATAACGTGCCCAAAAGATGTGCAAAGCAAACAGAAAAGGATTTGTGGCAATTTTTAGTTGCTGTGAGAATAAAAGTGTAGGCTATTGTTGGCTTGCAGTCAGCCAGCCTTTTTGACTCATCTTTTGGGGCTGTACTCGCTCTTCGCGCACTTTGTTTAGTATTAAGTAAAATGCAACTTAGAATTGGGTAAATCCGTCCTATAGTTTTACGTTCTCCTAAAATACTCAGCTGTGCCGGATTATGATGAATTGGAAAGGCTTAGTAAATTACCGTTTTTGGCGACATCGCTTGATTTATCCGTTAATTTCGGTGGTAGTTGCCTTGAGTCTTTGCCTGAGTACACCTTTACCAGGGAAGGCTATAGATTTATTGCCTCTCATTTTCCAAGGTGCCCAGTTATTTCAGCTATCTAATATATCCGATCGCCAAGAAGTTGATCTTGGCAAACAGATTAATCAGCAATTACAAGGCAGTGATATTCGTCTTTATCGTAATTCACAAGTAAATAACTACGTCCGGCAAATTGGACAGCGTTTAGTAGCATATAGCGATCGCCCGGATATTCCCTATACTTTCCAGGTGGTTGATGATGACGGTATTAACGCTTTTGCGACAATGGGAGGCTTTGTCTATATCAACACCGGTACGATCAAAGCCGCAGCAAATGAAGCGGAATTGGCAAGTGTAATCGGTCATGAAATGGGACACATCGGTGGAAAACACGCACTCAAACAGATGCGGCAAAAAGCACTCGAAAGCGGACTGTTAACAGCAGCAGGTTTAGATCGAAATCAAGCGGTAGCCCTTGGTGTGCAAGTAGCGAGAAACCTTCCGCGCAGTCGTCAAAATGAATTTGATGCCGATCAAAGAGGATTAAGAACTTTGACACGCGCTGGTTATGCACAGTCGGCGATGCCTGCTTTTATGCAAAAGTTGGTATCAAAGAGTTCTACACCAGCGTTTTTGAGTACGCACCCGGCAACAGGCGATCGCATTGAAGCCCTCAAACGTGCCATTAACTCTCAACCTAGCAATCGCGGTGGAGGATTGGATGGTGCAGCTTATAAAGCAAATATTCGACCTTTATAGAGTTAATACTCTCCCTAATCCCCCTTGTCCCCCTTGTCCCCCTTGTCCCCCTAATCCCCCCCTCCCCTTGTCTCCAATTTCCGCCGGATTGATGTTCGTCACAGCTTCTTCTAAGGGCAGAGTGCGAACACAAAGTTGGTTGACGTTGACTTGATAAACTAAGTTATTAGTAATGTCGAGTCCCGTCAACCAGCCACTGCGCTGATGATAAGCTCCTGTATCTATATCTAACCATCCAGCTCCTTGTGCCAGTTTACCGGGCGCAACGCCAGGTAAAGTAAAAGTGATGGTGTGACCGACAATAATCAGTTTATCTGCAAAGTAGGGCTTTTTCATGCTGTGAAATGCATCTCGCACCCAGCAAAGCTGATCGGCTGTTTGTTTTGCCAAAGGAATTAACGGATCAATACCAGCATGAGATAACCAAACATCTCCTAAGTCCAGATATGTAGGCAAACTTAGCAACCATTCAAGATGATCGTGAGGAATTATCGCTTCTTGATAACTGGCTACAGTGGCTCGTCCCCCACAGTCAAGCCATGCTTGCATAATTTCGGGGGTGATGCATCTCGAAGTAAGAATATTTAACAACATCTGCTCGTGATTGCCAAGCAGACAGTGATAGCGATTTTCTTTAACAAAATTTACTACTTGGCAACTCTGAGGTCCGCGATCAATTAAGTCTCCGAGAAAATACACTTGATCGTCTGAGTCCGGGGCGATCGCCTGCAATAATATCATTAAAGCATCATAGTGACCATGCACATCCCCAATTACAATCCGGCGGTGCTTGATTTCACTCATCGGTTTTTGGCTTGAATAAGTTTGCTCAATTAGGCTACAGTTTTACCTAAATCAATTTCGGATTCACAAGTAAAAAATACTTCATATATTTTATTTTTATTTAATTAAAATTAGTAAATACGGTTGAGGAGCGATCGCGTGTGGAAAATATACATATAAAGCGATCGGCGAACATTTCCACTTTTCGCAAGCACTACATCTAGAGTACTTAGCTAGCAGTTTAAATTGTATAAAAAATAACTATAAATTTCCCAAAGAATAGTCAAAAGCGCAAAAATAATTGTAAGTCACATTATACAGTAGCGGTAATTCATGAATTACCGCTACTTACGACACGGTGTCAGATATTCTCATTTTTGACTAAATTACATTCCCAGTAGATTAGGATACTGTTGGTCATTGTTTAGTTTAGAATCCCATTAGCATCAACAAGGAGTCAAGCTATGTCTGAACAGTTCTCTACTGAAATTAGCTCACGCATTTGCAATTCCCTTGAACGAGGATCATGCTGATGCTATAGTTCTTTACGCTCAGGCTTTTGGTGGGTTAGCGGATGCGACAGCAGCACAAATGCTGGCAATTGATGCTCAAGGTATGGATTTGAAAGCTCAAGTGAATGGAGAAGCTGTACCAGTTCGCATTCAATTCGACCATATCTTAGCAAATGCGGAAGATGCTCATTATACCTTGATTGACATGGTGAAGCAAGCGCGGGTTAAAAAAAAGTAATATAACGCGATCGCGTTAAACAAAGTATGTATAAAATTCGGTTTGTTGATTTATTTTCCGGAATTGGGGGAATTAGATTAGCTTTTGAACAAGCTGCTAATTCTTTAAATATCAAAACCGAATGCGTATTAAGTAGCGAAATTAATCCAGATGCTCAATTAGTATATGACAAAAACTTTCAACACAAGCCTTTAGGTGACATTCACCTGATAGATAAACTACCAGAACATGAGTTTTTATTAGCTGGCTTTCCTTGTCAGTCTTTTTCTCATGCTGGCAAAAAAGAAGGATTTGGAGATACGAGAGGAACGTTATTCTTTGAAATTACCAGATTACTCGATACATATCAACCACAAGCTTTTCTGTTTGAAAATGTGCGGGGACTTTATAGCCATGATAGCGGTAATACTTTAGCAACAATTAAGCATGGAATTCAAAAGAGAGGTTACAGCTTTGATGCTTTTTTGCTCAATAGTGCTAACTTTGGTTTACCGCAAAACCGCGTCCGAGTTTATCTATTAGCAATTTTAAATGCTTCTCCTAAGTTTGACTTAAATTCTGATGTTGGTTTTAAAGATTCTCACTCCTACAACACCCAACAGCTATCTTTATTTTACCCGTTGAACAAATCTGTTACTGTTGCCGATATTTTAGAAGATAATCCAGATGTCAAGTATGATTGCTCGGTAGAATTTGTCAATGCTTTAAAACAAATCTACAATCAAGATTTAAATCGATTGCATGGAGTGCGATTAATTGATTATCGTGGAGGAAATTCAATTCATTCGTGGGAATTAGGATTGCGTGGTAAATGTAGTGTAGATGAAATTGATTTAATGAACCGTTTTATTTTAAAAAGACGGAATAAAGAATTTGGTCACGAACAAGATGGTAAGTTATTAACTAAGGAGCAAATAGCTAGTTTTTTTGAGCATCCTAATTTAGAAGAGATATTAGATTCGCTGGTTGCTAAGAAATATCTCAAGATTATTAACGATAAATATAAACCTGTATTTGGCAACTTTTCTTTTGAGGTTTATAAGTTTGTCGATCTAAGTAAAATTTCTGTAACAGTTGTTGCTAGCGATGCCAATCGGTTAGGAGTGTATCATAATAACAGAGTGCGACGACTGACTAAGCGCGAAGTTGCACGTTTACAAGGTTTTCCGGATAGCTTTATATTGCATCCCAATGATGATAAAGCTTACTATCAATTGGGAAATTCTGTGAGCATTAATGTACTCAAAGCTGTGGCTGAAGAGTTGATTAGGAAAACATTATATAATGCTCAACAACGAAGAAATAAAGTTGAGCGATCGCTTTCCATATTACACTAATTCTACTTCACAAATATTCATGCGATGGCAAGCTTTGTTTCAACCTGAGGAATTACCAAACTGTTTGCACATGGGAATAGTTAAGAATCTTAGCATCACAAGTTACCAAAGCAATTTCGTACCGTCTTGCAATCACAACTAGAATCCTATCTGCTGGATCTTTGTGAAAATTACCTGGTAATTGCGTACTGGCAATAGCATCTAGGGAAGACAAAGGTTCAATCACAATGCCAGAATGTACCTGTGCTAACTCATACCATTTATCAATTGGTAATGGTAAGTTTAATTTTCCAATGCTAGATTTAACTGCTATTTCCCATACTGAAATCGCTGATACCAGCAAGCCATTTTTTGGTTCTTCTATATTAATTACAGCTTGTGCTTGACTGGATTATTGACTAGGATCGTGGAGTAGCCATAGCCAAACATGGGTATCTAACAAAATCATTCACCCAACATTTCCCAAAATTCTGGCATGGGTTCATCAAAATCTTCGGCAATTTTAATCGGCATTCCCCGTAATGGATAATTTGCTGTGTACAAAGGTTTTATATCACAAGGAATAATACGAGCAACAGGTATCCCATTGCGGGTAATTACAATTTCGCTTTGAGTCGCTGTCACCTCATCAAATAACGCTGTAAGGCTACTATCTGCTTCTTGAATCTCAAGGTGCTTCATCTTGATATTTCAGCTTGTGCAACTTCCAAGGTAATTGTGGCTTTGATCATCAGTCTTACCTTATAGTCTTACTTAACAATCATACTATCATTCATGCAGAAAAGCGCTCATTCTGTTTGCAATAACCAAAATCCGGTATAAGTCATTCCCGAATCATCAGGTTGAACTAACAAAAAATGCAACCCTTTACTTTGTTGTTTGCGCTGTTCAAAATTTTGAGCAGATGCGGCAACTTCTCGATCAAAAAAGGTCGCGACAATGAATCTATCTACCAAACCAGCTTCTAATATTAAGCCATCCGGGGCACCAGCAATGTAAGAAAGGGATACAGGAGAAGCTTGTTCTAACCACCGTGCCAAACGCATCGATTGCCTTCCACCATAGATTACCACACCTGGGACGGGTAGTGTTGAGGCTAAACCGAGATTAATTGGTTTGAGATATTCTGGCATATGTAAAATGGGAATTGGGCGATCGCTAAATGCTTCTTCCACATCCGCAGCACTCAAAGTAGCAAAACGCCATTTTTCACCCCAGAGGTTTTCTGGTAATGGTGTTGGGGGTGGTTTATCCAGCGCTAAAGGATGTTGTTCTTGCAACCACTGCTTTAGTGCGAAAGTGCGTCTAGTTGGTTCAACATTTATTCCCAAATTGCGCCCAGCTGCTTCAATTAAACTTAAAGATTGAGGACGAAATACCTGAATTTTATCTGGTAATTGTCCACCAGCCGCTAATTTAATTTGCGAAGCAACCCAACTAGAATTCGCTTCTGACTGAAGACAGCTAGCTTGATATTCAAAGCTGCGAGTTGCGTCACAAATCAACAACTGCCAAAATGCATCCGCTTGGGGACGACGATAAAAATCAGCTTGCCAAATACGCATTTTATCTAGGAACATAGTAAGATTAAATTCCCTTAAATCCAATCTTGTTTTCTATTGTTTGCTTTTCTTGTTTAGGAGAAGATTGACGCAAAATGCCAACTTGACTTAAAAATATGCCAAATAAAATCACGCTACCGCCAATATATTGAGCCGAGGAAGGAACTTCGCCTAAAATTAAATAAGCTGCCAAGATGCCGATAATGGGGGTAAACGAGCTAGCTAAAGAAGCCATAGAGACGCTACAAGCTCTCAATCCCCTAATCCAAAATGACTGACCGACTACAACAATCACCACACCATAAACAAACATCCATCGCCACAAAAATGGTGAGAATGCATTCATAAAATGGTCACTGCCATATAATACTAAAGCGGAGCCGAAAAATATTAAAGTTCCTAAAGCGGTACGAAAAATACTGTAAATTCCTGCGGGTATCTGGGAAAGCTGTTTTTTGCTAATAATTGTCGAGACAGCTAAAGCTACACCTCCAACCGCAGCCAGAAGTTCTCCAATACCGATGTGGAAACCTCCCACATTCATCATCATCGCATTTTCTGGAGGCTGAAGGGCGATAGTTAGTATAACGCCAACAAACGCAGCGATCGCTCCCACAACTTCCCAAAGGTTTACTCGTTCCTTCAACAACCAAACAGATAAAGCTAAAATCAAAGGTGGTTCTAAACGTCCAACTAAAACGACATTGTTAACTTGAGTTAACGCCAATGCCTGAAAAATTAAACCAGGGGCAAGCGCTCCAGATAGAATTGTTACTATCGTCAGATTAAACCAATTAGAAGCAGAAACTTGCTTCAAAGCTGCTTTGTTCCACTCTCGCCAATAAATTGCTGTGAGAACTATCAAAGCGCAGAGATTTCCTACGAATAAAACATTACAAAGAGAAATTGGATTGCTACCCCCTATAAAGTTCTGGGCACCAATTTCTGTTATCTTCCGCGTCACTGCGCTAGATGCGCCAAAAATCAAAATGGCTAGCCAGAGATAAATTTGTCCTGGAATTCTCAAGCTTTGACGATGGGAGCTTTTCAGTTTGGTCATAATAATACCACTGCAATGAAATTACCATTAACAATACTAGACTTCGGTGATGAAGTCAGGCTGAGGTGGATCTGAGAAAATCCTGAAAATAAATAGCGATCGCCACTCATCAAATATTAATTATCCCGCAAAGCATACCCCACACCGCGCACCGTATAAATCAAGCGTTTTTCATTTTTTTCCTCGAGTTTGAGGCGCAAATAACGAATGTAAACTTCGATAATATTAGAATCACCCATAAAGTCATAACCCCAAACTTTCTCTAGAATTTGGTCTCTAGTAAACACTTGACGGGGATGGGAAAGAAGATATTCTAATAAGTCAAATTCTTTTGCTGTTAGTTCAATTGCTCGTTTACCCCGAAACACTTCACGAGTGCGACGATTTAAACTCAAGTCTTCAAATTGTAACAAAATTGTCCGCAATGCTTGCGAGGCTGTCTCACCAGGAGATGTCGTCAAATGCGAAGTAGATTGTTCTGACGGCGGTCAAGTCTGCATTCATGTCTGCAATGGCGGCGAACCAATTCCCCCAGAAGTTATTTCAAAACTCACTCAGCCGTTTTTCAAGGGCAAAATCTAGCGGTACAGGCTTAGGGCTGGCGATTACTAAACGCATTGTCAATGCTCATGGTGGGGAATTATTTATTCAGTCTGAGGTGGTAAATGGTACGAGGGTGAGTGTAAAATTGCCTGTTGTTAGTTAGGGGGCATTGGGCAATGGGCAATGGGCATGGGGCATTGGGCGTTGGTATAAAAGTCGCTTTTTTTCAGCAGAAAATTTAAAATAATTATATGATTAACCCCCGTCAACTAGCTTTTATTGCTTTGCGAGAGGTTCACAAGGGGGCTTATGCTGATGTTGCCCTCGATAGAGTGCTGCAAAAAGTTAAATTGAGCGATTGCCAATCTTATGAAGAGTTGAGCGATCGCCGTTTGCTGACAGACTTAGTTTATGGCTGCACTAGAAGGCAACGCACTCTTGATGCTCTGATCGACCAACTCGGCAAAAAGAAATCCCATCAACAACCTGCATACCTCCGCACCATTCTACATCTAGGTTTATATCAACTGCGCTATTTAGAGCGAATTCCGCCATCAGCTGCTGTTAATACCACTGTCCAACTAGCCAAAGATAATGGCTTTTCTGGACTGACAGGTTTTGTTAATGGTCTGTTGCGAGAGTATATCAGAAGAGGAGAGGGGGAGAGGGAGAGGGGGGGACAAGGGGACAAGGGGACAAGGGGACAAGGAGGACAAGGGAGACAAGGGAGACAAGGGGACAATTCTTTCTCCCCCTCCCCCCATCCCCCCCTCTCCCCATCTCCCCACTTCCCCTTACAATTGCCAGAAAATCCGGTGGAATGCTTGGGTATTTTGCACAGCTTTCCTGATTGGATTATTGAAGTGTGGTTGAAACAGTTTGGTTTCGCAGAAACAGAAAAATTATGCGAATGGATGAACCAGACACCAGTTATTGACTTGCGGGTAAATCTTCTTCGCGCTTCGGTTGAGGAAGTTGAAACGGCTTTGCAATCAGTCGTAGGGGCAGGGTTATCCTGCCCTTACAAGCGCGTTTCTCACTTACCCCAAGCTTTGCGATTGATTGGTAGTACTGGTGCTATTCAAAATTTACCTGGTTTTAGCGAGGGTTGGTGGACTGTACAAGATAGTAGCGCTCAGTTGGTAAGTCATTTGCTCGACCCGCAACCAAATGAGGTAATAATTGATGCTTGTGCTGCACCGGGAGGAAAAACAACGCACATTGCGGAATTGATGGGGGATAAAGGAACAATTTGGGCAGGCGATCGCACTACCTCACGTCTTCGCAAACTCAAGGAAAATGCTCAACGCCTAAATTTGCACTCTATTCAAATTTATACTGGCGACAGCCGCAATCAACCCCAATTTCAAAACATCGGCGATCGCGTGTTACTTGATGCACCATGCTCTGGTTTAGGAACTCTCCACCGTCACGCTGATGCTCGTTGGCGACAAACACCAGAGTCTGTTCAACAACTCTCGGCACTGCAAAAAGAATTCTTAGCGCATACATCAACATTTGTCAAGACTAATGGCATATTAGTTTACGCAACATGTACATTGCATCCAGCAGAAAATGAAGATGTCATTGAGTCCTTTTTAGCATCGCATCCAAATTGGCAAATAGAGCCTCCTGAGGTAGATTCACCAGCCGCTACGTATTCTACACCACAAGGTTGGATTAAAGTATTGCCTCAGAAACAAGAAATGGATGGCTTTTTCATGGTGCGCTTAAGAAAAACCAATGATTAAAGGTGAACGCTGTTTGTGATTTTAATATTAGTCAAGGGCTAAGAGACAACAGTTATGAGTTAAAAGTTAAGAGTTAGGAGTTGTAGAGACAAAGACCGATCGCGTCTGTCAAGAGTGAAAAACCTTTGAACAAATGAAAAATCAAAGAGCGAAAATTAAATTACCAAGGACAAAGCAATGGCTGCTAATTCCAGTGTGAAAAACTTAGTTAAAATCCTGATTGGAGCGGCTTGGATTGATGGTAGAATTCAAGCAGAAGAACGGCAATATCTGCGCGAAATAGCTCAAGCAAAAGGTTTAGCAAGCGATCCAGATATTAAGCCTTGGTTGTACGAATTGGTTCCCGTGCAGCCAGACGAGTGCTACAAGTGGGTGAAAGATTATTTAGGCGATCGCCCCACCAACGAAGATTATGAAAGATTGATTGAAGCCATCAGTGGCTTGATTTACAGCGATAATGAAGTCGCGGTCGAAGAAGCAAGACTGCTAACGAAGTTACAACAATTATCTATGGCAAATGATTCGACTCAACCCGGTCATAATGCCATTCTCAAACAAATTCAGAAACTTTATAGACGTTGGGTTGAGGTTCAGAACTAAAGTCACGCATTCAAAAGTCAAGAGTCCATAGTCAATAGTCAACAGTTAAATTTTGACTATTGACTATTGACCATTTAAGACTTCGGTTCACCCACACCCGGAGTTTCTTCTTTTTTAACTTCAGGTATAACGTCAGGACGCTGTTTGCTTTCCCAACCGGGGGGACGCTTAGAGTTGTACCAAGCGATCGAACCAATCGTGACGGCAGCAATAAAACCAGCCACATATACCAAAGTGGCAGATACGGGAAAATGGGGAGCGTTTGCAGCTGCGTCCGCTGCTGTTTGCATTAATAAATGCACGAGTATTTTCTCCTATTGTCGGCAACACTACTTAAGACCGTACAAAAAGAGCGTATCACACGCATCCCCCGTAGGGGAGAGGGAGGGGAGAGGGGGAGACAAGGGGACAGGGGGACAAGGGGGACAGGGGGACAGGGGGACAATGATAATAATTCTTTACCCCCATCTCCTCCTCTTTTTGTCTCCCTTGTCCCCCCCTCTCCTTGTCTCCTTGTCTCCTTGTCTCCTTGTCTCCCGATCAATTTCCTTCGGAAGATCCGCTCGGTCTGAGTCTATCCCGCCAAGACTGACTTGGTGCGGAATTTGACGATGACGAGCCAGACGATCTGCGGTTTGACTCTGGTGCAGAGGTGCGAGTTCTTCTCGGTGAGGAAGAAGAAGAGGAATCTGATTCTACTCGTCTGTATCGACGCCGTGGACGAGATGATTCTGAGGAAGAATTGTTATAAGAAGAATTTGATTCTTCACTTCTGTAGCGACGCCGCCTTCTGGGTGAAGGTGTATCATCGTTTTGTTGCTGATAGCGTCTTCGGCTGCGTCTTGGGGTGTCGTCTTGTTGTTGCTGCTGATTTTCTTGAGAATAGCTTCTGTATCTGCGTCTTCTGGATGGGCGATCGCTATTATCAGAATTATCAGAGTTATCAGAACTTACTCGTTGACGTCGCCTTCTATTATTATTGTCAGAATCATCATCCGAGTTATCCTCCGATTCGCGAATAGGACGATTAACAATTCGGTTCGCTTTAACGCGCAGCGCTTTGATAGTGCCTTTACGACCTTCTAACTTAGGTCGAGAGGGAAACTTTTCTACCGGCATTCCTTTTACAGCTACTTCCATAAATTCATGCCAAGTGGAAGCAGCGCTACCACTGCTACCCCAAGTAGGTTTGTTATCGTCGTTACCCAGCCAAACTCCTGTGACTAATTGGGGAATATAACCAATAAACCACAAATCGCGGGCTTCATCGGAAGTACCTGTTTTCCCAGCTACGGGTCGATCTAATTGGGCAGCGCGACCGGTACCATCTTCTACTACACTCCGCAGCATCCAGGTCATGATAGCATTACTCTCAGGGTCGAGAGCTTGCACCGACTGGTAACTAGCTTTCCATATTTCTTTGCCTTGACGGTTGAGGATGCGGCTAATCCCGTGAGCTTCTGTATGTAACCCAAGATTTGCAAAAGTGCCGTAAGCGCTGGTTAATTCCAACAAATTCACTTCATTAGAACCAAGAGCCAAAGAATAAGTCGGTTTAAGTGGAGATTTAATCCCCATATCATGAGCTAGTTTAATTGTTGGCTCAAATCCGACATCGATCAACACCTTCACCGCAATAATATTAATTGAGTTGGTGAGAGCATCTCTCAAGTTCATCCAACCGCGAAAGCTTTCGCTGTAGTTTTTCGGCTCGTAGCCATCGACTACAAAAGGTGAATCCTCATAGCCATCATAAGGATTTTTCCCTGTGGCGATCGCCGTCGCATAAACAAATCCCTTAAATGTTGAACCAGGTTGACGCTGTGCCTGGGTAACGCGGTTAAATTGATACTTGCCAAAATCTTTTCCGCCAACCATTGCCTTAACTTCACCGGTACGCGGGTCAATGGCAACCATTGCCGCTTGCTTAAAGTTTTCCCAGCGTCCTTCATTTCGCAATATTTTAGCAACTGCTTCTTCTGCGGCTTTTTGCCAAGTTGGGTTAATAGTAGTTTCTACCACTAAACCGCCACCCGCCAGCACATCCGGAGAAACATACTTCGGCAATTCTTTCTGAATGTAGGTGGTAAAATAGGGTGCTTCTACTTGCAATCGCTTCGGCAAACTGCTTTTCAGATTTATTGGTTCAGTACTTGCTGCTTGCCTTTCGGCGGCAGTAATAAAACCATCTTCTTGCATCCGCTGCAATACCAGATTTCGCCGTTGTTTCGCGGCTTCGGGATTGCGATCTGGGGAGTATACGCTTGGTGCTGGGGCTAATCCGGCAATTGTTGCCATTTCTGGCAGCGTCAGTTGATCTACTGTCTTGCTGTAGTATACCCAAGCCGCATCGCCAACTCCGTAAGCTCCCGAACCCAAATAAACCAGATTCAAATAACGTTCGAGAATTTGGTCTTTGGATAATTCCCGCTCCATTTTTTGTGCGAGTCGGACTTCTTTGAGCTTACGCAAAACTGTCTTTTCTTGTTTGAGAAAGAGAATTCGCGCTAGCTGTTGGGTGATGGTGCTACCACCTTCTACCACGTCTTGCGATCGCAAGTTATTCAAAACCGCTCTGACAATTCCCCGAGCATCGACTCCATGATGTTGCCTAAACCTTCTATCCTCTGAGGCAATAAAAGCTTTTTTCAGCTTATCGGGAATTTGATTTAATTGCAGTTCTTCTCTGGTCGCTTCTCCTTGCTGTTGCAAAATAGTACCATCACTCGCTTTGATGGTCAGTGTTTGCTCGCGGATAACGACGTTCAGTTCAGATTTATCCGGCAAAGTGCGATCTATTGACCACACAGTATGAGTGATACCTACGATTCCACCACTCACACCCAAGCCTAACCAAAACAATGGACGACGATAAAGCGGTTTATTGCTACCGGGAAGTTTAGCAATGATTCCAGATGATACACTTTTCACCTGGCTCAGTAACTGCTTTACCTTTGCCAACTTGCTTGGGGAAGTTTCATTTGTAGACTCCTCGCTGGGGTTTTGATTACCTTCAGGTATCAAATCGTGAGAGGATTCTTCGGTATTATTGCCGTGAGGCAATCCCGGTTTCTCTGTGTTTGTGTTACTCAATTTAGTTGATCGTTCCTTGAACCAGGATGTAAACTTCGCCACGTCATTTCCTCGCCCAAAGTAGTTACAAATTAACCACGATGAAAAAAATGGGATTAGCGCACCTCGTTTGTGTTAGTATAATATCTCATAAATAATTAACTGAATTCATAACGAAAGAATGTTTTTTTGATAATTGGTGTATTGCGCTGGTTAACTGTATACACCAATTAACAGTATTGTTCGCGCCTTAATAAGATTCATGAACACAAGTGCGATCGCTCTCGGTAGCAATCTGGGCGATAGAAGTTCAATTTTAACAGCCGCTGTCGAAACTTTAGCGCAAACACCAGGTATTATCCTCGAAGTTACATCAAGTTGGTATCAAACCAAAGCTGTAGGACCGCCACAACCAGATTACTTGAATGGCGCGGCGATTCTGCAAGTAGAAATGACACCGCAAGCGTTGTTAGCAACTTTGTTAGCGATTGAAACGAAATTTGGGCGTATTCGTACTCAACGCTGGGGAGCGCGATCGCTTGATTTGGATTTGTTATTATATGATGACTTAATTTTGGATACACCAGAACTGCAAATTCCCCATCCGAGAATGTGCGATCGAGCTTTCGTACTAGTACCCCTAGCAGAAATCGCCCCAAATTTAATTGACCCAGTTTCTCAACGTGAAATTAAAGAACTGGTTAAACAGGTAGACAGTTCTGATGTACATTTATGGATGGGCAATTAAAATTACCACCGATAAACGCAGAAAAAGCCTGAGCATGACAATTCATCTTGGGAATGATCTGTGTATTATTAGAGAATAGAAATTTACTATGCCATTAGGTAGAGAATTACCACAGCTGCTGAAACAACGTTTGTTGTTCAAAGGACGCAAGTTCAATTTTGAAGTCAATCGCTTGCGTTTACCCAACAAAGCGGAAGGAGAATGGGAGTGTATTCGTCACCCTGGTGGCGCTTTAGCCGTACCCGTAACCCCAGAAGGTAAACTTATACTCGTGCGTCAGTATCGCTTTGCAGTTCAAGGACGCATATTAGAATTTCCAGCGGGTACAGTCGAACCAGGTGAAGAACCTCAAGAGACGATTCGGCGCGAAATTGAAGAAGAAACTGGCTATCGTGCTAATAAATGGGAAAAACTAGGAGAATTTTTTATCGCTCCCGGTTATTCAGATGAAATTATTTATGCTTTTCTAGCGCAAGATTTAGAAAAGCTGGATACACCCCCAGAACAAGAGGAAGACGAAGATATCGAAACAGTCTTTTTCACCCCCGAAGAACTAGAAGAAGCTATTCTCGATGGTCAAGCTATAGATGCTAAATCGATTTCTAGCTTTATGCTAGCACGTCCATTTTTAGTTTAGTTAGTCGATAGTGGATAGTGGATGGTGGATGGTGGATAGTGGCAAAGAATAAATAACTAACAATTAACAACTAACAAATAACCACTATCCACTAACCACTAACAACCAACAACTAACAACTAATAACAAATTATGTTACTAGAATTAGCGATTGGGGATGCTTACGGTGCAGGTTTTGAGTATGCTGATGAAATGATAGCTCTCAACGATTTGAGTCGATATATAAAACATCCCCGTCTTCGACTCATTCCGGGTAGCTACACCGACGATACACAGATGAGCATTGCGATCGCAGAAGTGATAATTGCTCAACAAGCTTGGACAGCAGAGAATTTAGCTAATAGCTTCGTCACGGCTTTTAAACGTGACCCCAGAGAAGGTTACTCTGGCAGCTTCTACCATTTTTTAGTACAAATCAACGATGGGGAAGAGTTTTTAACAAAAATTCGCCCCGATAGTGATAAAAGCGGTGCAGCTATGCGTGCTGCACCAATTGGCATCTATCCTACGGTAGAAAAAGTCATTGAAGCCGCAACAATTCAAGCGGCAATTACCCACAATACACCAGATGGAATTAATGCAGCGATCGCAGCTGCTTTGATGTCACATTACTTTATTTATCGCCTGGGAGCAAAACGCAAATTAGGACAATTTTTAGAAGGTTATGTCTCTGGTGAATGGTCAAAACCGTGGCAAGGTAAAGTTAAGTCAAAGGGCTGGATGAGTGTTAGAGCCGCAATTACAGCTGTGATGAGAAATGACAGCATGAGCGAACTTTTACAAGATTGTATCGCCTTTACGGGAGATGTAGATACAGTAGCGGCGATCGCACTTGCAGCGGGTTCATGCAGCGAAGAAATTAGCCAAGACTTGCCAAACCATCTCATCGCGACTTTGGAAAATAATTCTTATGGTAAAGATTATCTTATCAACTTAGACAAACAATTGATGAGCTTTTCGTAGTGAGCGCTTCAGCGCTCAAGATGAGCGGTAAACCGCTCACTACGAAATTAACCTTAACTAGCTTCAGCAGCTGCGTAAACGCTGACTTTTTTGCGGGTTTTGCCCTTTCTCTCAAACGTTACCACGCCATCAATTAAGGCAAACAAAGTGTCATCGCTACCGATACCAACGTTGTTACCTGGGTGAAATTTCCTGCCACGCTGACGTACTAGAATGTTACCAGCGCGGACAGTTTCACTACCGAAGCGCTTTACACCTAGACGTTGAGCATTAGAGTCACGTCCGTTACGTGTACTACCTGTTCCTTTCTTATGAGCCATAATTTCCTCTTTTGTAGTGGGGAATGGGTAATGGGTAATGGGTAATGGGTAATGGAAAATGGGGAATGGAAAAAACGCTTTCCGAATTACCAATGACGCCAGGTGCTTCAAGCCGGGAAACCCTTGCGGCAGTCGCTCATGGGGGAAACCCCCAAGACCGCGCTGCCTTACCAACGCACTGGCTCCCCAATGCCCAATGCCCAATGCCCAATTCCCTTATATATTATTCAACAACAGTTGCTTCAACCGGTGTTGCTTCTTCTTCTTGAGTTTCAGCGGTTGCAGCTTCTGGTGCAGTAAATACCGTACCATTCAAGTTGATAGAATCAATCATCAGCCTAGTGACTTCTTGCCGATGTCCGCGCTTTTTGCGGGTTTTCTTTTTCGGCTTCATCTTGTAGACTAGAACTTTGCGATCGCGAAAATTTCGCACCACTGTTCCTTCTACAGTTGCCCCCGTCACTAACGGCTGTCCAATAGTAACTTCACCATCGTGCTGCACTAACAGCACTGCATCTATAGTAACTTTCTCTTCCGCTTCCAGATGAAGTAGTTCAATATCGTAAAAGCGACCTGGTTCAACTCTTAGTTGCTTGCCGCCAGTTTCAATGATTGCGTAAGTCATGGAATAATTATCCTTGAAGATGCCGTACAGGTAGCTGGCTTTCATCTCTTGGGGAGTAGCGATAAACCGCATGAATCCAGCTTTTGCTGTGTATCTACCTGATCCGAGCAGGAATTAGACAGCCAACTTATCATTATATCTATACACTATGGCTAAGTCAAGAAAAATTTTAACAGAGCAAATCTCTATTAATTTAACTTGCTTTGCGAAATCTTCATTTTTGAGTGTGTAGCTATTAAAGACACAGAACAACACCATAAATTCTGAGCAGCATTACCCGTTGCTCAGTTTTTTTATCGCACTCTGAAAACTGATGAGTTAGGATGGCTGTATTTTATTCAACTCACTATGAAAAGAATCGAAGTTGAACAAAGAGCGATTTTTATAGGTTTGGCTGGTAGCCACGGCTATGGTTTAAATCGTCCGAGTTCAGACTATGATTATCGGGGGGTGTTTATTGCACCCAAAAGATATTATTTAGGCTTTGACCGCATTGAACAAAAAGATGGTGGTTGGGATGAACCAGGAATCTTTCCGTTTTTGGATCAAAACAAAGATACCGTTATCTACGAATTAAGAAAAATCATTCAGTTATTATCGGGAGCGAATCCCAACGTTTTAGAATTGCTGTGGTTGAATGAATATCCTGTATTAACGAACGTAGGACAGCATTTAATTAACCACAAACAGCTATTTTTGAGCAAAAAGGTCAAGCATACTTATTCTGGTTACGCTTTTGCTCAAATCAAAAAAATGGAAAGTCATCGCAAGTGGTTGTTACATCCACCGCAAAATAAACCACTACCATCTGATTTTGGCATAGAAGCAGAAGCAACTCTCAGCAAGGATGAGTTAAATGCCTTTCTGGAATATCTTTATCTGTTAATTAGAGGAAGAATCGAGTTTTTAGAAGAAGCCGAACAATTATATCAGTTATTGACGGCTGATATCGACTTCAAAGGAGTGCTGAAACAATATACTTTACCCGATGAGACTTTAGACTATACACAAAACTTAACAAATAGCCGCAAAGATTTTATTCGCTTGCTTCAAAAAAGCCAAAGTTACCAAGTAGCTTTAAGAGAATGGAAAGCTTACTTATCCTGGCAGGAAAATAGAAATCCCGCTAGAGCCGAAATGGAAAAAAAGTCAGGTTTTGACCTCAAACATGGGATGCACTGCATTCGCTTGCTACGTAGTGGAGTAGAGATATTACGTACAGGAGAAGTGATTGTAGATAGGCAAATAGCAGGTGATGCGGAAGATTTAAGAGCAATTCTCAATGGTGAGTATTCTTATGAGCAAGTAATGAAAATGGCAGAAGATTTAGTAGCTCAAATGGAAAGTGTTTACCAAGAATCAACTTTGCCACATAAACCTGACTTAGAGCAAATTAATGAATTGTGTATGGAATTAGTGGAAATGCAGGGGTGGTGACTGTTGGTTGTTGGTTGTTGGTTGATAGTTGTTGGTTGTTGGTTGTTGGTTGTTGGTTGTTGGTTGTTGGTTGTTGGTTGTTGGTTGTTGGTTGTTGGTTGTTGGTTGTTGGTTGTTGGTTGTTGGTTGTTGGTTGT
>NZ_JBPAOH010000128.1:0-21880 GCF_050875635.1 Tolypothrix sp. VBCCA 56010 | reverse complement strand
ACTCAACCATGCTTGAGCGCGTAGCAGGTGTGTCCGTCGTTGGTTGATGTCAGCCTCAAAAGCCGCGACCTTACCATTTTTAACGTCTTCTGGGGATGGTTGCGAAAAGCCAGCGCGGTATCTTTCAACATGAGGCTGGTAGTTCTCCATCCAGTCCAATTCGCTCTCCGTGATCACCAACTGCTGCTGCAAATTATCAAGCTGCAATCTTAGGCGTGTTGATTGGGCTTGAGTATCAGCCAGGGCTTGTTTTGCAACGCCTAGTCGATACTGATAATTTGCTTCAATCTCTTCTGGAGTTCCTTCCTCAAGTATTGTTCGCAACTGATCGAGCGGCTCAACAACACCTTGGGGAATATACTTTGCAGTCCTAGTCTCAACTATGCGTAAAGATTCAGCATAGTCGGCAATCAAAAGATTCTGGGATTCTAGCTGATTGGCAGTACTGGCGATCGCGGCTTCAAGGCGCTCTATATCGCTTTTGAGGGCTTGAACTGGTGTGGCTACGGTTGTTTTAGGCATTTTCTTTCAATTCCTTGCTCAAAATATGCTCGTCAAAAAGCCGCGCTCTCTGAACCCATCTGTGTCTGGAAGAAAAATACTCAGCATTCCGCTTTGTTCGTCCCACCATCTGAGCCACTCTTGCAACTGAGCGCTGACCTGGTGGCAGTTGCAGATACTTCAAGAAAAGCGAATAACTCCAGCCATCCTCGCCAACTAACATGTCCCAAGGCTGCCTGGGTGGTATCGCAGGCAATTCATCCGCAAACAATTCAGATATCATTCCTAATTCCGTTAAGCAACGATACCCGTATATTATCGCAGAAACCCCGAAAACACGCGGTTGCAAGGGTAAAAGGCGACCGAATAAGTGCCGAGCGTTCTATCCTGTTACCGTAACTTTACGGTAACAGTGGCAACCTATCGGCGATCGCCAAGGATACTCACGCCGCGACCTTTTCTCGCTTTTTGGAATGCTTGCGTTTTCTACCCTTCAGCACTGGTGGGCGATAAGCGTCTTTAAGTTTCTTACCATCAGTTAGGGTCGCCAAGCCTCCTTCTAACAAGCACTCCAGCCGCCAATACTCGCCTTGCTGGGCATTAGGTAAGAATCCTTCGACCGGGACAAAGAAATCAGGTTGAAACTTAGGGCTTACCTGGACAACGATTATTAGGCGTGTTTTGGCTCTTTCATTGAATGCTGGAGTCGGTTAAGTTAAAATAAAAGCCCCAATCTCATCTAATGTCTGCGGTATAATATTTAAATCTTCCGCGCAACTTGAAATGCAGCTAAGTTAAACAGGTGAATTTCGCCCTGAAATTGCTGTTTGATCGCAGTTCTCAATCCCGAAAGTAGATTTACTCTCACTTGCGACTCTAAAGCGACGTACTGTGAACCACTACTCAAATAATCGAGATACCGATCAACGCTATAGGTTTGTTCGCAAGGGAAGATTTCTGTAGAGGGAGGTTCAAACAATCCCGAATCCCCGACAGGTTTTCCCAAGCCTGCGGCAATTTCAGCTTGTTTCTCTTGACCTTGGTACTCTGGTGCGATATCGGGCGCGTAAGCTTGATAAACCTGATTCAAGACTTGATGAACTTCATAACTTGGCTCAAGCGTCAAGTTCCAAAGTAAAACGAGAGAACCATCCTCTCGTAACGTCTGTGATGCTTTCACATATTTGATGCCGGATGATATCCAGTGCCATGCATTTGCTGCTAGTACAATTTGATACGCTTGTGGTTGAACTTGCCACTCCTCGAAGGATTCCTGAAAGAGTTGAACCAAGGGAAATGCTGCAAGACGACGTGCTGCAACTTGGCAGAAATCTCGATTCGGTTCTACCGCATCGATTGCACATCCAAACTGAGCAAAGTTAATCGTCGCAATTCCTGACCCGCATCCGACTTCGAGAATAGTTGAGTCAGGGGAAAGGTGAGCGGCTTCAATCGTTCGCTGTATTAGTGCTTCAGGATAGCGGGGTCTGCCTCGATCATAAGCTTCCACAACTGGCGTGTACCAAACCTTCCGTTGCTCTAAGTCTCGATTTGAATACTCGTTAAATATTTTGACCGAATCTGCCATGATTCTTACCCGTGCAAGTCATTTTCAAGCTTAACTCTCTTGTCGGATCTCATGCCAAATAGGGGCAAGTTGGTAAAGCAAGAAAGTAGGTTGTGTAACATTTATTTACAACATGTCCCCTGAATGCGCGTATCCCGGCTTAACCCATCAAGGTTAGTCTATTGCCATCCTCGACTAATTCGCCTTTAATGGTCGCGATGGCTTGATTTAACAATGTTCTTTCCATACTTTTCTTATTAGGCTCCTTCAAAGTGCGATAACAAATAAATCCCTGGAATCTGAGTATTCGATCATGCCATCTGCCCCAACATCCACAGCGGCGATCGCGTTGTGCTTGTCCCAGTTAGACATTGTTCCACTAGATAAAGTTTGTCCCGTAAAGTGGTTCCTAATTTCAACCGTGGAGCCAATATACAGTGCTGGATCGCCGCCGTCCAACTCTACTTGCATCAACGAAATCGGCTCATCCAATGTTAGTAAAGTTGGTGACTCAGTAGAATTATTCAACACCTCCGGGGACACCCCCTCTCCCCCCCCTATGTGAAAGTTGTTGAGTAATACGCTGTCGTCCATTACTGGTAAAGGTTTTAAATCCTCAACAGTACCCAATGTATCAAAAAGTTGTTGAGTATTTTCAGTAGGTTGTTGAGTATTTTGGTTTTTTTGTTGAGTATTTTGTAAACCATTATGGGTAAGGCTTTCAGCACAATACTCAACAATTGACACAGGGTGGGGGGGGGAGAGGGAGTCCCCCCCCTTGTTGAGTAATTTACAATCCGTTACGTTTGCGTGTTGAGTATTCTTGAGGATATAAAGCGTTACTCTTTTATCAGTGGGAGACTTGATAGTTGAGATGAGCAGCTTCGCCTCCATGCGACTCAGCGCCGTGTAGATACCGCGACCTTCTTCTTGATTCATCCCTAATAATTCGATGACGTTGCGTCCCGATAATCCACCGGGGTTGATACGAAGAACTGACATGATGCGGTCATTAATTGAGTTTTGCTCTTTAATTACCTCTAAGTCAGTGCGTTGGTACGAATTGTTTTCTGGGTTAAACTCGGCAGCTATCAACTGCCCTTCGCCCTCTCGAACGAATGCGGCAAAAAGGCGCTTTGGATCGGCGGGGTCGATGATCATTTTCTTGCTGTTGTTAGGGTCGGGTTTTGGCACACAATCTAGTAACCAACTTCCCCATCCCGCACCAGCAATCGCACTAGATCCGCGAAGCTTGCCAACGCCCAAGGCATCGGGATTCTTGCCTGTGTGGTGAATCAAAATCCCTGCTGTTTGATACTGAGTAAAAAGATTTCTCAGGGCGTAAATATTGTTAGAGAATTCTGCTGAGTTCTCACTGATAATACTGCCGACGCTTATACTTTTTAGAGAATCAATAATTACCAAGGCGGGGCGAAATTCGGCTAAGGTTTGTTCGAGTTCGTAAAGCTTATCGATAGTCCAGTCGAAAATAACCTCCAGCCACTCGCTGTCCGACTCTCTAAACCCTCGTCGGATCAACTGGCTTTTAGTGGATCTGGGGCTTGCGTCGTTGGAGACGAAAAGAACCTTACCTCTGTCGCAGCGCATCCCCAAAAAGTCATCTTCACCCGTGGCGATCGCGAATGCAGCATCGATAGCCATCAAAGTTTTTCCTGCCTTTGGTGCGCCACCAAGAATAATTAACTCGCCTCGTGGTAGTAATTCTGGAATAAGCCAGGACAATTCTTGAGTCTCGTGATTTAGTAAGTCGCTCAGGCTCATGCGCTTTAAGCCAGAAGTCGAAGTTTTACGCTCTGTCTCCTGAACTAATTCTTCAATTTCTGCCTTGCTAATGCGATAATGGCTGCAAATCTGAGCGCGTTTGCGGACACGAGCTATTTTGTCCTTTTCTTGCGATAAATCCAACAATGCCAACCTAAGCCGCTCATCTTCGCTGTAAATCACTTCTCCATTAATGATGGGCATGTTCTCGTTTCTTCCCTGCTGAACTTGTGAACGCTGCTTACGTAACCATGCTTGATAGCATCCTTGTAGCTTTTCATCATCTAAGCTTGGGTTCTTAGCGATCATTTCAGCTTTACGCCACCATCCCTCAGCCTCCCCTCGCACGTCAGAACCAAGCGGAGGCGTACAGTTGGCGCAAAATCGCTCATAAAGGACACGAGCTGCGCCTTGGTAGTCAATGCCTAGTTCGTAAAGACGACGGGCAGTAGCCACTAAATTAAGGCTGAGTTTCTGGGCTGCGTCGTTGCGAGAGCCATCACCAGCACCATTTACAATTAAATCTAGGTCTTTGTTGCCCAAGAAAATCTCTAATGGCGGTTTATCTGTATATTTGGTTGGGGGCTGCTTAAACTTGGGTTCTGAGACGCTGGGTGCAGGTCGATTGCGGTTTAGCATCATCTCAATTACCCACATGGGACACTCGGCAATCTCAACATCTTGGGGAGATCGCACCCAGTGATAAGCGCCTGTTTCTGGGTGAACTGATGGCGGAAGCACACTTTGCAGTCCGCTCCAGCGAAACTCTAGTTGTTGCTCCTTGTCGTCGTCACCTTTGACACCAGTCTTAAACTTGGTAGTCTTAAATACTTGCCAGTACTCTTGCGGAACAAGATACGCCAACTGCCTGCGCCCAGGCTTACCGGAAGCCCAGATAATTGTGTCGGGCAAGTCTCCCTTCGACATTTCTTGTAATAATGCTTCTGCTGCGTGTCCGTCGGCATCAATGGCTAAAATCCCGCCAGACACTTCACCTGTGCGGATGCCGTAACCTCTAGCCCGACCTTTTAATTCGCGGACAATGGCATCTCGGCTGATTGGCGCTTCTTTCTGCCAATTATCACGGTAAGGGCGCTTGTTGCCATCGACAGGGGTTAACGCCCAGATCGAGGGAAGTAGTTCTAAGCCAGAGATTAAGTTGATTGATATAGAGTTCATTGTTTACCTCCAGTTTTTTGTTTTTTTCTGGGGGTAACTCTTGTTGATCCGTTTCGCCTACGGTAGAATTATGTTAGCGAAAGCGGTCAACTCAACCTTGGAAAGTTTAGGAGTTACCCGCGATGTATGGTTCGATAGAAACCGCCGTAGATTTGCCGTCTTGCGGCGGTTTCTCTGTTTGGGGCTTTCAAAATCACAAACCATAAGTCAAAAATCAGTGCAAAATACTGACGGACTTATAATAAAAGTGATTGCCCCTTAGCTTTGATGATTTCTGGCATATTTTGCTAAGATCCCTGTTAACGTAACGTTCTGGTAACTAGGCGGTTGCGACTGTCTCGGCTTTTGGCTTCTTTTCAAAAGTCTGGATGTTTGGCTCTAATAATTTAAAACCATCTTTAGTAACCTCGCCCATCTTACCCGCGATCGCACCCACCCACATCGGATAGTTGGCTTGGGCATCGGCAAGCTTCTTCCAGACTTTCGGCTTAACAGTAATACTGACGACCTGCCCGTCGCAGTCAACCTGAAAGTGCTGCCACCCGTTTTCGACTGCGGTGGCGCTGGGCAGTTCGCTTATTTTTATAGTGATTTCTAATTTTCCTGATATCATAAGCCCTCTTAAATACTAGATCCGCCGTTGCGATCGCGGAGGTATTGCAAAATTTGCCCCACCGAACGCTCTAAGCTAGCGGTTGATTGGGCAAGATTGGCTGTTGTCTGTTGTTGCGCGAGTGCGATTGTTAATAACTGCTGTAGACTTTCTTGCATTCCTGCGATGGTTTCGGTATTAATTGTTGCGCGTTCCCATGTCTCACTTACTCGCTGCTCTAAGCGATCAAGTCGGGAAGCGTCCTGGGGTTGGTCTGGATTGGTCATTTTTTGTCCTCTTGCTGTACTACTTTTTACCTTTTTTGTTGCTCCTCGGCTCTTTCCGACCGCGACCAGTAGTTTCAACTGCTTGCAGGACGATGGATTCTATTAAATTGCTAACGGTTCTGTTTTCTTCTAAAGCCCAATCCTCAAGAATCTCCTTAATCTCGTCATCACAAACGAAAGCTACTCGCGGTCTTCTAGAAGCCATACTTATTTTCAGCGTCTGCACTTTGTCTCCATCGTAAGACATCGGAGGACAACAGACAAATAGTTATTTATTATCCAGTGGTTGACAGTGGCATCCTGTGTAAGCTATATTAACTTACATAGGCAACAAACGGCAAGATCGACAAGCGAAGCCAAAGCAACCAGCGAATGACAACCCAGCGAGAAGTTGAGGATTGTACCCGCTAACTGCCCAAAGTTAAGCCCCGTAAGCCTGAGTGCCATCAACTAACAACTTCATTCACATTGAATAAGGATGGTCATGAATGACTTATCTGGCAAGCACTGCCATTAGTGGCATTGTAAGTCATGACGCAATACCCTGCGGTTGGGATTGCGGAAATGGCTATGCAAAACTGCACTCAGCAGACGGTGAAATACTTATGCCGTCGTACTTTTATCAAATTGATGACCATGATTGCGCCAACTATGAGGCGCTTGGTAACGGGTCGATGATTGAATACCTCTCCGGCGATCGCCTTGACCTAATAAATACGCGCTGGCTGATTGGCGAGACTGCTGAAATCTATCACCCATTGAATTATCAACGGATCGTAGATGATCACAAGCACAAGGTTAATTATGGGTTGCAGATGCTCTTAGGGGCAATTGCTCTTATGCCCAAGCAGAACAACTACCACCTAACAGTTGTGGCAAGCCTGCATGACTCGCAAGCATTCGCCGCCGACTTGAGGAAAGCATTGCAAGGTAGTCATCGGGTAAAGCTCAATGGCACGTCTTGCACGGTAACGCTCTTCGTTCAAGTAACTGAAGAGGGGATAGGCGCACTAATCATGAATCGTGTCCCCGGTCAACGTAAGGTAGCTTTGATTGACTTGGGGCATGGGACATCAATTACAAGCATCTTTGAGGGTAATAAATTACTCCAAAACTCTCGCATTGTGGAGCCTGTCGGTGTTTATCATCTGTGCAGCAACATCGCAAACAGCATTGAGACACGTCGCAAGTTGGGCAAGCCAGCATCTATCCATCTAATCAGAGAAGGCATTTACAATCAATTCCACTACGGTACAACTGGGTGGCAGTTTGATGAGGTGTACACCGTCGAATTAAAACCTTGGCTTAAATCTTGCCTAGCTAAAGCCTTCAAACACCTACAGAGCCGTGCTGATGACTTGGATGTAATTTACTTACTTGGTGGCGGCGCAAACCTTCCCAACGTGAGCGCGATCGCCTCTAGGCAGGGTATTGCAACTATCCAAAGTTCTCAGATGGCAAACGTTCAAGGCTTGTTAAAACTGGCGACTTTACGACAATTACAGGACAAGAATCATGGCTGATAGCAATCGAGTGAGCATTCCAAAAGAGCTAATCCCGCACGTCAAGAGAGAGGCGCAAGGCTTGTTACTAACTGATGATTTAAGCTCTGCGGTTGCCTGGATACTGCGAAAGTACTTTAAAGATCATTCTCAAGCAATTGTATCCACCACAAGCACAGTCACAAAGGCTGAAGCATTGGCAGATTATGACGATCTATTCGTCGCCTAGTCACCGTAACTTTACGTTAACAGAGGATTTTTATGGATCTCAACACAGTTTTGGAAATGGACAATGCAGAAGGCTCTGAAGCATTGATTGCCCTAGACGCGATCGCGACTCAGTTGGAAGATTATCGCGCCAAATATCCGAACACCTTCTCATTTTTATGCGGTGAAGGTCGCAGAGGCTCTGACTTTACCTTGGTTGATGCAGCTTCGGCTTTAGCGGATGCCTGTGAACATGTAGCAGAGGGGGAGTAATGGCATATTCGGTAGTTAACCTGGCATCAGCCAACGCGATATTTGCAGCCATCAACGTGCAGATCATTAAGCACGAGCTTGGCTACTACTTCGCCAAAGTGGACGGTGAAGAACTGAAAGAAGTGCGATTGATTGATCTTAGCCACGCCATTTTGAGGAAATTATCATGCAGCGACTAGAACCAATCTTCGATACCTCGCAGGTATCTACAACCAAGGTGTATCAAATCAAAGGTAAGCTATATCGCTATCTACACCAAGATCCATACTGTCGCTCCGACCACCCCCAATGGATCTTTGAACCGTTATCAGGGCAGAAGTCAAAGGCATCTATCAAGGTCAACATTAACAAAATTCGCTCTGGGTGCATCAGTGAAGTGGTTGGTGCAGTTGCTTCTCCAAGACTGGAAGCAACGCCCAGAGCAATCCAACAAAGTTTGTTTTAGGGGAGCGGTTGCCAGTTGTTCAGGCAGAGCGACCGCGACCCAGGATGCATCTCCACCGCAAATGTAAGACACAACAAGAAAATTATGGCACGAAAAGAAGTATTCACCAGCGACAGAGACGATAAAGGCGACTTGAGCATTCAATTCACCCCACTTATAAACTACACCCCTGCCGAGGTGGAGGCAGGCAACAAACTGGTTGAAATCTTGAACAACCCAAGCCTCAACGATGCCGAGAAGAAGGATGCAGTTTGGGACATTCTCAAAGGCGCTTAAAGGAAAACAACACAACAACGCGAGAACATCAAACAAATGCAACCTATAGGATACTTTTGCTCAGGCGCTATGCCGGGAGACGAGGGATTAATCGCTGACATGCAGAACGCATGGGGGTCTACTTTTGAAGCCCTCAACAACTCAGAAAGACTCTGGCTGCTCTCTTGTGTAGCAGGAACGATGACCGCAGATGCGACAGAGGAATACAACCCACACGAGGTAGGCGACCTTACGTCAGCGACTGAAAGATTCAACGAGTTGAGCTTTTACGAGCAAGTGGCGCTGACAGAAGCGCTGATCCATCAGATCAAGTATCACCGATATAACCGATAAACCATTATGGGGTGGCTCATGCTGCCCCTTAAAACCAATGTCAACGAACAAATTTACTTTTTTGGAACGATTCATTCTAGATATTTGCTGGCTTTTAGAAGATCCACTAGATAGCGTGTGTAACGGTGTTCTCGCTCCCATTGCAACCCAATTGCTCATGCTCCGCGATCAAATTGAAGTCAGCATTATTGTCGCAGAAAGCCGCAGGTAAACCATTATGGGGTGGCATGGCTGCCCCACTTAAACCATGAGCAACCAACTAGAAGAAATATCACGACAGGTCGAAGATGCCCTGCGGGTCGTCAAGGTTAAGCCCTCAACGATTTGGTGGAGCATCGCTGGCGTAGTTGCCGTAATAATCAGCTACCCCTCAATGAAAGCTTATCTATCTGACATGAATGCGGTTCGGCGGGAAGTCACAGTGCAAACCGCAAAGGTTGACGCTCTGACTCGCGAAGCTGAGATGGAGAAAGCCCAGGCTGAAGTCGCAAACGAACGCTATAAGCAATGCCTCCCGGTCGTTGGGGAGAACTACAGAAACGGCACGCACTATTTTGCAGGGCTAGTAGAAGGTAGCGTCCCGACCGACCGCATTACCGGGAAACCGTTACCAACTGGAACGGTGATCTGCGACGCGAGTGGAACGACCGCAGTGATTGATGAGAAAGGCGCAGTCAAAGCGACGGCTTACACAGGCGACCGCGATGTGGTGCAGTCACGGTTAAAGCGATTTAGAGGCAGTCAGTACAGTCAACCAGTAGCCAAATAAGGAGCAAACGATGAATACAGCAGGAACACCAGGAAACGGCAGCGCACGCCCACCAGGGTACGCAAAGCCTAAAGGTAAGAAAAAGTTTACGATAATAACCCTTTTGATGTGGATAATCACTGCATTAATTGGGTGGGCAATATTTACAAACATTAAGCCCTATGAGGTTTTAGCCACAAGGTTTTTGATAGGGGTTAGTTACCAGTCGCTAGGCAACTTTTTAACGTCAATTCCCTTCCTTGGGGGGATCTTCAAACTTATTTGGAGCTTACTTGGATTGGGGATGGGGACTCTCCTCTGGGCATTCTTCCAAATACTAGAATTGTTACCCCTTGCCCTTTTCGGTCACTCCGCCTTTCTTGATAACTCAATCGCTAGGGCGGGAGGCAAGAAGTATAACACCTTGGAGAATGACCACTGGGAAGTGAAGGTTGCGAAAACAGTTGGTAACAGCCTTAGTACTGAGGTCTTACGGTTTCTGATACTGCTGGGGATTGCGGTGTATGTCGTGGACTTCTTCCTTTGCCTCTACATTTTCCCTCCAGTGAAAGGGGGAACCATTGCAGACCTTTTCAAGGTGCTTTATACCGGGCAATTCGGCAAGCTTGATTGGGGTAATATTTTTGTCGCTCTGATAACTGTAACCGCTGTCGAACTTCTGTTTAAGCTTCGGAGCATTTTAAAGAAAGTCGCCGACGACATAAACGGCTAAAAAAAGGATGGGCTGGGCATTTTCCGAGGTTCGATTCCTCGGCATCCTCTGACCATTACAAACTTGATCATGGCTAAATACGTGAATACTAAATTTAACCCGGACGGCGACTTCAAGGATCTAGAAACATGGGAGGCAATTGCCCAAAGAAAAGCGACAGAGCAAAGCATCACAGCAAAAGTGATTGGCGGCATCGTGATCGGTGGCACTGGAATAATGATGGGTGTTCCCGCGCTGGGTGGAGTCATAGGAGCATGGTTATTGAAGTCCGCTTACGACGGGGTAGTTTCTTCGGGCAACCGCTTAAAAATAGTAAGGGATTTGGGGTGTTATGCCTGGGTGTTAGAAGAGGCTGACTTTAGGACTTACGTTCGGCAATTTGGCGAGGATGCGGTGTCAAATGAGCTTAGACGCGCTATTGATGCCGACTGCGAATTAAGTAACTTCGCCCACAATTGGCTACGTTTACGAGGAGAAGACCCCAGAAAGATAGAACCTTCCAGAGAAAGGGAGGAGCAACAGTCAGGCAGATCACAAACTGTTAGTGGGCAACAGGCACGCCAACAGCTAGAAACAGTCTTGAACCGACCATTAATCACACCACCTTCTAATACTTCAATAAAATCCAATACTGAGACTTGGAACCCTTATGCTTCGTCTGAGATTGACATTATTAAAGAGGCTGGAGCATCAATCGGAAATCTCTTTATAGTCGGGCTAGGTGGCAGCGGTAAAGGCATGTTAGTGGCTTGTTTGCTCCGAGAAATAAAAGCTAACTACCCCAACAGAAAGGTGTTTCTAATTAACGGAAAAGACGATCCGAAAGAGTATGGCTATTTTGAAGGAATTGTTGACGAGCAGCGACGGTTAAACTGTGAAGCTGCCAGCCCTTCTACGGTCGCTGCTTGGTTTGAAGCCGCCGTTGGTGACTATGATGATTATGCTCTACAAAACAACGGTGCGCTATTAGTAATTGATGAAGGAACTATCATCGGCGCAAGGCTGAAAGTTGCTAAATCTACCGCGCTAGGTGACAAGCTTATTGGCATAACTTCTAGCGGTGGGAGTGCTAACAAAAACATCTATTTTGTCGCTCAAACTCCTTACGTTGGCGCTAACGGTAGCGACCTTTCCGCTATTAGTCAGTTAACGCCCTTGGCAATCATTCATAAGAGCAATTTAGCAGTTTTAGACATGTGGAAAACCGCCAAGCTGTTTAGGACTTTCAACACAGAAGAAATCGAGGGACTAATCAATTATTCCGAGTGCGACCGCGCTCTTTACTACGGCAAAGCAGCCAAGTGGTATGTGATGCCTAAGCTTGTTAATCACTCTGGCTACGACAGAGAAACACAAACATTCTTAAATCCTCAAGATGCCCCCAAGGAAGACATAACTATTAGTGACGATCAAAGCGAAAAAGAAAGCGAAAGTAGGACATTGGAAGTGGTAGCTGACTTATCACCCAATGCAAAACTTATCCTTCGTTGGCTGCAAAGCGACCGTAAGGATCAGTGGGTCAAATTTAAAGGAGCTAAAGGCAGAGACGGAAGTTTTAGACTGCTACTAGCAGAGAATAAGATGAATAGCGACATGCGAGATGATGCTCTGTCTGAGCTAATTGATGCAGAAAAAATTGAGATGTCAGCCGACGAACAATCCATTAAGTTGCTCTAGGCATTTGGGGTGGTTAATGGTTATTGGCTAGACAAGAGGGGTGGTTTACAACGCATAACCAGGGGTTCCAGCCCTTAGCCACCTGTCTTTAGCCATTAACCACCCTACTTTTAGCCACCTTCTTAGCCACCCTCTACACCCAATTAATGTTAGCTAGTGCTGCGCGGTTGCTATTAACTAAACCAATCAAATTTTTCGCAAAACTGCGACGAGTAACCCAAAACTAAAACTTATCGGAGAATCAACATGCTTTCATTTAGACTTTTAAAAAGAATCGGATACTTTGGCTCTTTATTAAGTCCTCTCATGCTGCTTGTTTCAGTGCTGAGGTTAATGTCAAATGATTTACTATCTGCACACTTCTGGGCATTGGTCGCTGTCGGTTTTATCTCTACCTCTGCTCTACTAATTTATATCACCCAAGATATTTAACCCTTTCCGCTAGCGCTACAAAACGGGCGCTAGCCACTATCAACTAGCTAATAGGAACTAACCATGTACGCAATTCCAGAACTACTTAATAACATTTCCAGCATTGAATACGATCAGCGAATCTTCTTCACAGATCCAAACTATCAACAGTAGTACATAGAAGTTGAAGAAAGCTACGACGAAGAAACGGAAGAATGTTTTCCAAATGCAAGAGTCCAGAACTGGGACAACTGCTATCGGTTTTCTGATAGCACGGGAGAGACAGTAGCACAAGCTGTTACGCGATGTCTTTACGATGTTGGCTTGATCAACGAAGAAACTTACTTACAATACCAAGGATAGAACCATGCAATTTATCAGCAGACTAACTAATACAATCAGCCGCTACTTAACCCTAATAGGCGACCAACAAATCATCGATCAGCGCATCAAGGAGCTATGTGAAATAGAGAAAGAGGTCACTATTAAACGGGCATACTTGGGGGATGCTGAAGTTGATGATCTACAGGTCTTAACCCACGCCGAACAAGTCAAGTTGTTAAGGGCGCTAATACTTCAAAAAGTCGCCAACAACGAAAACGCGGAGGAAACGATCGCCGCTTTGGAATTGATAGAAAACAAGCCACCACATACGATTAAGCACGACCACTTGTATAGCATTCCAATACTGAGCGAGATAGGCGATGTTCTGAGAATAGCAACATTAGCCGGGACATTAATTGGAGGGGCGTTGCTGGTCATTCTAGCGGTCAATCCTGGCTTCTGTGGAGAGCGGAACGGTAGCCAGTTTTGCGATCAAACTCGCTCAGTCTATCGATATTTCTACAATCCAAAGGGAGAATAGATCATGTTTAGCAAACAACAGCTACAAGTACTATTAGACGCGGAGTCTGGCGACGACTGGACAATCGAATATTTTTTAGAACGCCTGCCTGAAATAGCAGAACAATCGGACATCTCTGGCGCTGAGTTTGACAACCTGATGATCTGGATATCGAGCTTGAGTAGAGAGGAAGTCTATACCCTGCAAATGGCTTTGATCGGCTTGTTAGACCTTCCAGCGTACAAAGACAGCTTCGAGGTGTAGTTCCGGCAGCTACCCCAACAAAAAAGCCCTCCAACCGACAACTGGAGGGCTTTTTGCTAGACATAGATCCGCCACGCGCAGGCGGTGCTTTGGGAAGAAAACAGCTAACATCCATATCATATCAGCTTGCGTTCATCTGTACAACACTGGTAAAGTCTGCGTATGGCTACCAAGTCATATATGCGTTGTTAGCCATCGCGTAGGCTTCAGTTACCGTAAAGTTACGATGACAGCGATTTTAAATCAGGTCGCCCAGCAGGTTTGATAATTCTTGTTGTTGCAGCGATCGCGGAGGCGAAGATCCGACGAACCAAGCAGATCCTTGAATAATAGCTCGCGTTGCCTAAACAATGCCCCGCCAGGATGACCGGGAGGGGCATTGTTTTGAGCGGGTGGGGTGTTTCTACCTGCTGTTATCTTCTGAGCATATAGCCAGTTCCTTTGTTAGCAGCCATCTTGGTGTACCTAGCAGTCATGGTGGGGGATGTGTGCCCTAGTTGTTTCATTAGGTCGGTATCAGAAGCACCCTCCAACTTTGCATTAGTAGCGTGACTATGCCGTAGGAAGTGTGGGGAAAACTTAATTCCTTTTTTGTCGCCAATCTCCTTGATCAAAGTGCGGATGTGGCGATCGCTGATAGGAACAGCGCCTTTCTTTTTGCTGTGCTTGCGTCCGGGACTAGGGAATACCGGTTCATTGTCACGGGCATCGCCGCGCCAAAGAATCAATATTGCACTAGTTTGCGGATCTAGCCCAATAGTTCTAGTTTTATTGCCTTTGCCCCTTACTGTAAGGTTGAGAACGGTTACGCCGTCTTGGTTGGTAACTTCTTGCACATCGCTCCAAAACAGCCCTTCACTAGTGACCCTCGGCTTTTTAGGATCGTTAGAGTTGGGCGCTGTTATTCTAGCGATTTCACCAACACGGCAACCGGAATAATAAAGAAGCGTGAAGACGACATAGTGCAGTTGAGTTAAGCCGGATTGTCCATCCTCCAAGATGCCTTCTATCTGGTTAATTTTATTGACAGGTAAATATCGGCTGGCGGTCTTGTCTTGCCAGTCAATGCTCAGTTCTTGAGCAATATTATGGCTAAAATAACCAATCGATTCTTTACAACCAAACTTCCATAGAGAGCGAATTGCACAGGCATACTTGGCGACTGCATTCTGACTCATTCCTGTTTTGCCGTTCCTGAGCAATTTTTCATCTTTTAGGTAAGCAACGAAGAACTGCAAATGCCCTAACGTGCAAAGTCGCAGATCAGGTAGATTATAACGCTCTGCAAGCCAGTTAGTAAGCTCATGACCAATGGTGCGATAGCTGCGGCGGGTCTGGTCTGATTTCAGCTTCTGAGAATGCAACCACATATTAATTAGTTCGGAAGCGGACATAATTTTCTGACGGTTCGGGAAATAGTAATCTTTAAGTATGTCCGCTGGATTCGATACCGGAGAAATTGCCTCTGGAGACAATTCAATCTCGGCGACATGGATGGGTAGGTTGGTCATTTTTGGTGGTACATTTTTGACTTACCACCCATTCTACAATCCGATAATGTTTATTCCCGGATTCTTCTTACACTCAGAATCATAGAAAAAATCCCCACTTTTTGAGTAGGGACATAGAGTTTTGACAATGTAAAGATGCTGGGATTAAATCCGCAAAACTTGACAACGGGATGGGATTTTGGATGAGGCGATCGCCCGACCGGAGGTCATCGCCGTTCTGTCCAGTTACGGTAAGTTTACGATAACTGTGAGTTTTTCGCGTTATTCTTTACTTACTGTCAAGGCAGTATTTTTACAGAGCTACTCCTACTCCAGAAGGTTTATTATGACAACGACATGGAACGACATGTGTAACGCAACCACTAAGAAAGAGTTTGTGGAAGCTATTACCACAGAAGCTTGGGATTTTGCTGAGGTATGCAATCGTTTTGATGGAAGTAGTAAGCCGATTACTGTTGACGGTTTGATAAATGATATTTGTAGAACAGTTGGATGCAAGCCTAAAGAGTTCAATGATTTGCGACAAAGACATGGGTTCTCGGATGCTGAGATGCTTCAGGTAGCAACAACGGATTGGCGAAAAATAGCTACACAGCATAATATTTCGTGGGACGAAGAATATGGGGAGGAAATCGAGCGGTTGGCAGAAAGGGATGAATGAACTATCAATAATTTGTCTTCCCGGACACTAGCGATGATAGAAAATGCTCCTAGTTTTGGGTTAGGAGCATAGAATGTTTAATGATTAAGGATCGGTTAACGCCGCCAGTTACCGCAACGTCAAGATGACTGCTGCCGTTTTGCTTCAATTAGTTTTTCTAACATTCCTGCTTCAGCGTCCTCAATTGTATAAAACTTCCGATCTTGTTCGGCATCGATTCTGTCTGCCAGCGCGTAAAAAGCTTCATTGTCGTGGCGATGCTCCAAGACGTAACGTTTTAGCTCGCTTTTGGGCATTGTGGCAAAAACCAACTTATCCAGTTGTTTGTAGAACTCCTCAACAGTGCCAATATTATGCAGTTCAACGTCAAAAGGCTTGTTAACTAAGCACTGATCTAGTTCTTTGATACCCCGGCGATGATTGCCGTGAATCAGCACCATTTTTGCACCCATTGCTTTGGCTAAATCATACTGGCTAACCAGCCTTGTTGCTAGTACCGCTATGTTTACGTCCCGCTGGCTTAATTGCGTGAGAGCGATCGCGCCCAACTGCGTGACACCTTCATGATCGTGGTAATCTATTAGTGCCTGCGTGAATCCCGATTCGGCTTCCCAGTCTTTATCCGGTTCAATGTAGGTCAAGGCTTCATCTGTGTAGTACTCTGGTGCGCCAGAGAAGCCTTTGGCAACTGCGCGACGTAAAATACTAGCCCAGGCAAAACGAACAAATCCGTACTTCCCAACAATATAATCAATAGCAGTATCCTTGCCCGTGCCGCTACCAAAGCTGGTGAAGCTTAAGATTATTGACATTGGATCTCTCCCTTCTCAACTTTAGAAAACATCTGGAGAAGTAGCGCTTCTCGATCCATAGCCGCACCGTCAACGTCAGTAACCTGACCGAAGGTGTCGTCAACAACCTTTTTGCCATCCCTATAGATATGGACGTGGATTCCTTCTTCCTGGGGCAGGTCGCTAGTCCAGAGGATAGCTGGGGTTGATGCCCAGATTTTAAATTGACAGTCGCTGTAGTCTCTCAAATCAAGCGCACGATCACTTTGGGTAAATTGTGAATTCTTATTGAGATTGTCGGCTAACTCTTTGAGAGGGGAGCTAACAATAGCCTCCTTAGACCAGTTAGAATCAGATCCGCAGTTGCCGCAGAAGTGTTTTTTGTGGGGATTGATAGCAAAGTCTCCAAGGTCTAGATGCGGATGATTGCATCGGCTGCAATAAAGTGTGCCTAATGGCATTTTCTTAATTAGCGCTTCCAGATACGCGATCGCGCTGGGGGGAGAAATGACCACACGCTTAATTGAAACATTAGCAAACAGCGGAGTATTTTCAGCACAGGCAACGACAATCGCTGGGTAGTTGCGGTCTACCAGCTTCTTGCCACCCTTTTCTGGTCGGGCATGAACGTGAATTTCTGCTTTTCTTAATTCTGGTTCGTCGGTAGTATTAATCGCCGTTGGTAGCGCCGCCCAAACCCCAACGCCGCCTGCGTAGATATCGGGAGTCAAAACAAAAGGGTCTTTGGTGTAATTCATGGGTTGAATTGCATTTGCACATCGAACGTTTTCTGGATTCTTTTCGAGTTGTTGGACATCGGCGTTTGTCCCCCAGTGAACTTGATGGGTGCGACACCACCATCGCCGCTTTCCATTCCTGAACTTGCCACACTCCACGATGTCGCAGGGAAGCTCGACACCATAATTCTCGTCTTCTGAAGGAAACTTCCCGATCACGCGCTCGCTAAACGGTACAGCGTTGCCCAGCGTTCTGTTTGATGCCCACACAATAGCGAACTCTTCCGTTAGATTGGTCAATGGGGCGATTGGCTCCTCAATTCCCAATGATTCCTTAATTACGGTTTTACTCCGCTTTTTTTCTGAATCGTAAGTTTCCTGAGTCAAGTACAGATATGTTGTGCTGTCGTCATTCTTCTTTTTCTTGGTGACTCTCTTAATAGGCATTGTCCGTCGCTCCATCTTTTATTTGGTTTCCGTATACGGAAACTGGATATATTGTACACGGGAAATTGTAATTGGTAGCTGGGCAGCTTTTACCGACATCAGCCTACTGGTCGCTGTTACCGTAACTTTACGATGACTGGCTATTTGCTAGTCGAAGTAGTCCCAGGTGATCTATATCTATGCTCTGGCAAAACCCTGTGGTCGCGGTCTGTGGGGCTGTACAAAAGTTGCGGCTGCCTTGTAGCCCTTCTGTAACAATTGCGTGTCTCGTACCCGGTTAAAAGCCCACGTAGCAGTAGTTGCAATCTGATCCGCAGCTAGCGCGATCGCCGTCAACAAAACCAGCCCGATGATGGCGGTTTCTGGCTTTCCGCAATCATGCGGGATGCTTTCCCGGTCAGCCCCGCAAAAGTCCTGGCTGTATACTTTCTGAGATTTGGGTAAGTTGCAGACTTGATAGTTGAAGGCATCGCAAGTCAATGGGCTGGATACCCACCAGTCACCCATACTAATATCGTCGATGCCTTCAAACTCGGAAATTTGGCGGAACACAAACACCTCATCATCCTCAACTTGTCGCAGCCAAGCTAAGTTGGGCAGGATGTGCGCGAAAAGGTCTTTGTGATCCAAGCGCTCCACACCGTAGAATTCACCTTCTACCAGTTCGTCGCTATCAGGCTGCACTCGGAATGCTATCTGCTCTCTCAGACTCTCCCAGTCGCCGCTGAATGCCGGGAAAAGCCAAGTAATGAAGTTGGTATCAGCGATACGTCCCTCATGCAGTTCGGGCGTTCCAGCGTAAAGCAGGGTGATCCAAGTCGTTACGTCAGTTTCAGCCTCGGTCATGGGTTCGGGTTCTTCTGCTACGTCCTCTACCTCAGCGACGATCATTGCCTCATCCTCAGATGGATCTGTGGGTTCGGGTAAGTCGCTCAGGGTGTGAGTTACTATCTCAACTTCTGCGTTTTCTGTGAGTGTAACTTCTGGTTCGGGCGCTACTATCTCAGCTTCTGGCTCTGTCGTTTCAGCCTCAGCGGTGGCTTTCCAGCTTAAATACATCGTCAAGTATTCACGCAGATCATGAATGCTTGAGGATCTCAGGTCAATGCTGCGACCCCATTCTTCACGGGCAAGTTTGGTATAGCTGCGTAGTTGAATCTTGGTTAGGGCGTGTAGATCAATCGATGCTAATTCTTGAAATGACATGTGATAAGATCCTTGTTTGGATGGTTTAGTTTATAGTTTGCCAGGGCGATCGCAATCTTTCCAGGAGGGCGATCGCCTTTGGCGTTGTGGGTCGTTTGTGCCTCACATTTATAGTTATACCTTGGTTTACGGTTGTATACCAAGGATGGGTGATGATATTTATCTCCACTTTGAAGCCCTTGCTATAAGAATTACTTAACCATTGTCTACCTCTGACTACCGTGGTATACCATAAAGTTAGTTTGAGGACTATTTGTATGAGCAAAGCCAAGGATGATCCAAGGGATGATAGGGGACGTTTTCAAGAAAAGCCGGGAAGCTTAGACCGTAAGCCAGTTAGTTTCAAGGTATCTAAGGAGGTAAGACAATGGCTCGACGACAACCCAGAAATTGATGTTAAAGAATACTTGAGGAATTGTTTAGAGGAATATCGGCGACGAGTGATCGAGCCTCAAGAAGAAGTCCCAAAAGCGACACCCGTCTAACCGATATAGAGGCGGTTAAGCGGGTGCATGAGTACATAATTACTAGAGTGCCAGTAACTTGGCGCAAAATGATATCCCGGTTGATCAACGAAGCTATTGACCGGGTTCTCTAACAAAATGCCTGCCCCGCCCAAGTAGGACAAAGCAGACATTCTCTGTCAACGTAAAGTTACGCTAACTAGTACTCCAGTTCTAGTGACAGCGCAACCATTGTAAAATAAGGGTGTCTGGAAGCCTGCAAGCAACCGGACAAAAGAAGACTACAACAAACACTAAAAACATCATGACACAAACTGACAAACTTGTAGATAGAAGTCAAGCACCTTTTATCATGCTTGACCACCGGATCTTAGAGACTCCTTTAACGATGGAGGCTTTTAGGGTTTATGCGGAGCTTAAGAAGCACGCGGATAGACTTAGTGGCGAGTGTTTTCCTTCGTATTTGAGGTTGGGAAGACAATGCTTCAGCGCATCCTATCCATCGTGTCACGAGCAAACGCTTAGAAAAAAAGCAATGGAAGCAGTCAAGGAGTTGATTAGTTGGGGACTTCTTTATAAGGAAGAACGTTTTGTGGATAGGGCAGAGGCTTCTGACTGCAATGTTAGCAACCTATATATATTGACACCACCAGAAAAATGGCGGCGATCGCCATTAGAGATATCCACTTTAATTCGCAAGCCTGGAAACAAGCCTAAACAAAAGAAAAATGCTCAAAATGCTGATACGCAAAGAGTTGTAGGCGATTCGGGCAGGTCAACAGGTAGTGTCCCCCCGACACCACCTCAAAAAGTTATCGAAATCAATCCAGGTGGTGTCCCCCCGACACCAGGTGGTGTCCCCCCGAAACCAGGTGGTGTCCCCCCGACACTGATAGAACTAGATTCAGAAAACTATAACCAATTAACTAGATCCACACATAAGAGCGAAGAAAAATTTTGTGTGCGCGAACCTGAAGATGTTGTTAACAGTTTTCCGGAAGAAGAGGTAGCCAGCGACAGCAAATTGGAGCAGGTTGAATATCACTCATCTGACGTTGTTAACCAAAAAAAAGTTACGCAACCAACCCAAGATCCAAAAGTTGATCAGGTGTCCGCAAAGTTCGTATATAGCGAAGAAACGAATTATAGTTTTGTCGAAGATATAGAGAAGTTGCCAAGGGGTATAAATGGTAGGCGATTAGTTCCGTGGGAAAAGCAAGGCGCTTCACGAAACAATCGCTATGATCAGCCATTCGCCACCTGGATGTACGAGAATCACTTAAAGAAGTATACAGGCTTCACCTCGAAAGGCTACGAAGAGAACCTTTTGGCGATCCGAGGGTATTTGGGGAAAGTTCATACCGACTCCACTCGCATGGAGCGAGTTGTAGACTTTTGGAACGACTACGTTAAGTTGGTGAGTGTACCCCAGGAAGAACCATTGCCAGATACGCCCCTACAATCGTTTTTAACAAGCTGTGGAAGCAAGTTGAGGGGAATTCTATTAAGAAATGATTTCACCCCGGAACAACTCGAATCTATTGCTAAGTTATGGGAGGCTTGTAGGAGACGGGAAGAGTTAACCATTCTGTGCCTAGAAGAGGAGAAACTAATCAAATTGTGAAGTCGCACCATCCTCACGGCGATCGCGGTTACGCGGATCTCACACCTGCCGCCCCTAAAGAAAAAGTGGCAAAGGTCACTCGCTGACTGGCTGCCACTTATGGTTAAGAATTGGTTCTCTGCGGTATATGGTATCACCTTGCGAGTAGTGGCAGCCTGAAACTCGGTTAACTTACCAATCGCTTGACTAAGTATCCTGTTAACGCAAAGTTACGGCAACAGGGGCGCAGGCTAAAATTGGCTACACGTCGGCGACGCATCTTCTGGTGTAGCCTGCAAATTGGCTACAGTGCATCGACAGCGCGAAATGTAGATGCAGCAAGAGTTTCAGCCGTTAGCCTAGTTCTTGTAGGCTCCCTCGATCTGTGCGATGCGCTTTTTCTTCGCCGAGGCGATCGCATTTTGGGGAATGTGGCTTAAAGTTTGCCAGATCCCATCAATAAAATCAGGGGAAGTTGTTTCATCGACGTTATAGCCGTTCGCTTTTAGCCAACTCCGTTTAAACTGTCGCGAATTGCTTTCTGCCAAGATTTCCAGCATTTCTTTAGTTAGAATAATGCGCTGGTTGTCTAAAGTAATTTCTATTTCCATAAAACTCCAGTTATCGTAACTTTACGTTGACAGGACTCCCAGCCAATCGGATACTAGTTTCTGCCTCAACGATCCTTGGCGACCCCAATGCGGTAGCCTCGAATTCAACAGCGCCGGGATTGGCAGCGATCGCCGCTTTGAACTCTGCCAGTACTTCTAGGTATTGGCTTTGAGCCTCTAAAAATCGCTCTAAAACGGGTTCAATTTTGGTTCTTGCTATTACATATT
>NZ_JBPAOH010000127.1:0-21960 GCF_050875635.1 Tolypothrix sp. VBCCA 56010 | reverse complement strand
CTCGACATACCCAGACACTTCTATGCAACTCAATTTTTCCCGCATTTGACATATTGCAGAATTTGTGGTAAATCATTCTCGACATACCCAGACACTTCTATGCAACTCAATTTTTCCCGCATTTGACATATTGCAGAATTTGTGGTAAATCATTCTCGACATACCCAGACACTTCTATGCAACTCAATTTTTCCCGCATTTGACATATTGCAGAATTTGTGGTAAATAAACACCAGTTATCGCAGAAACCCCGAAAACACGCAGTTGCAAGGCAAAAAGAGCGACTGAAGAAGTGCCGTGTGATTCTCCTGTTGCCGTAACTTTGCGGTAACAAGGGAGTGCAATGGGCAATGGGCGATCGCCGACTTACATCTAGGCTCTAGGCAGCGACCTTTTCTCGCCTTTTGGAATGCTTGCGTTTTCTACTCTTCAGCACTGGTGCGGTATAAGCATTTTTAACTTTCTTACCATCAGTTAGGGTCGCCAAGCCTCCTTTTAGCAAGCATTCCAGCCGCCAATACTCGTTTTCCTGGGCATTAGGCAGGAATCCTTTTACCGGGACGAAGAAGGCGGGTTGATGTTTGGGAGTAACTTGGAGGACGATTTGTCCGTCGCCACATGAGAAAATGCGACCGGAAACTGAAAGGTTCCCTGGCGATCGCTGGGTACAAAAACCGCAGGCGACAACGGTAAGATGCCGAAGTTTTTTAGTCTTAGGACTGAATCTGGGGTAGCCGCTTAAAATAACACACGTCCCCGCCGTTAAAAGCGGTAAGGCAGAGCGACTTCTGCTTACTACATCTAGCTCGATTAATTCGTCGTCGGTCATCAGGGCTAATGTGTTGCCATCCTCGACTAATTCGCCTTTAATGGTCGCGATGGCTTGATTTAACAATGTTCTTTCCATACTTTTCTTATTAGGCTCCTTCAAAGTGCGATAACAAATAAATCCCTGGAATCTGAGTATTCGATCATGCCATCTGCCCCAACATTCACAGCGGCGATCCCGTTGTGCTTGTCCCAGTTAGACATTGTTCCACTAGATAAAGTTTGTCCCGTAAAGTGGTTCCTAATTTCAACCGTGGAGCCAATATACAGTGCTGGATCGCCGCCGTCCAACTCTACTTGCATCAACGAAATCGGCTCATCCAATGTTAGTAAAGTTGGTGACTCAGTAGAATTATTCAACACCTCCGGGGACACCCCCTCTCCCCCCCCTGTGTGAAAGTTGTTGAGTAATACGCTGTCGTCCATAGCTGGTAAAGGGTTTAAATCCTCAACAGTACCCAATGTATCAAAAAGTTGTTGAGTATTTTCAGTAGGTTGTTGAGTATTTTGGTTTTTTTGTTGAGTATTTTGTAATCCATTGTGGGTAAGGCTTTCAGGAGAATACTCAACATTTGACACAGGGTGTGGGGGGGAGAGGGAGTCCCCCCCCTCTGTTGAGTATTTACAATCTGTTACATTTGCGTGTTGAGTATTTTTTGAGATATAAAGCGTTACCCTTTTATCACTGGGGGACTTGATGGTTGAGATAAGTAGCTTTGCTTCCATGCGCGACAACGATGTGTAGACCCCTCGCCCTTCTTCTTGACTCATCCCTAAGCATTCGATGATGCTGCGTCCAGATAATCCGGAAGGGTTGAGTCTAAGAACAGACATAATGCGATCGCTTATTGAGTTTTGCTCATTGATCACTTCCAGGTCGGTGCGTAAATATGAACTGTTTTCTGGATTAAACTCGCAAGCAATCAACTGCCCTTGCCCCTCTCTGATAAAAGCGCTAAACATTCGCTTTGGATCGGTGGGGTCGATGACCATCTTCTTGTTGTTGTTGGGGTCAGGCTTTGGTAAACAATCCAGCAGCCAAGTTCCCCATCCCGCACCAGCAATCGCACTAGATCCGCGAAGCTTGCCAACACCTAAGGCATCGGGATTCTTGCCTGTGTGGTGAATCAGAATACCTGCCGTCCGATACTGAGTAAAAAGGTTTCTCAGGGCGTAAATATTGTTAGAAAATTCTGCCGAGTTCTCGCTAATAACGCTGCCAACACTGATACTCTTTAAAGAATCAATAATCACCAGATCGGGGCGAAAATCTGCTAAAGTTTGCTCTAACTCGTACAATTTATCGATAGTCCAGTCGAAAACAATCTCCAGCCACGCGCTATCCGACTCTCGAAATCCGCGACGGATCAACTGGCTCTTAGTTGACCGTGGGCTTGCGTCGTTGGAGACGAAAAGCACCTTCCCTCTGTCGCAGCGCATCCCTAGAAAGTCACCTTCTCCCGTTGCGATCGCGAATGCAGCATCGATAGCCATCAAAGTTTTTCCTGCCTTTGGTGCGCCACCCAGAATAACTAATTCCCCTTTTGGTAATAGTTCTGGAATGAGCCAGGACAATTCCTCGCTCTCGTGATTTAGTAAGTCGCTCAGACTCATCCGCTTAAGGGCAGGACGCGAAGTTTTGCGTTCTGTCTCCTGAATCAGTTCTTCGACTTCTGCCTTGCTAATGCGATAGTGGCTGCAAATCTGAGCGCGTTTGCGTGTACGAGCTATTTTATCTTTCTCCTGTGATAAGTCCAGCAAGGCTAGGCGGAGGCGCTCATCTTCACTGTAAATCACCTCTCCATCAGCGATGGGCATGTTCTCGATTCTTCCCTGTTGAGCCTGTGGACGCTGTTTATTTAACCATGCTTGGTAACATCCTTGTAACTTTTCGTCATCCAAGCTTGGGCGCTTGGCGACCGCCTCAGCTTTACGCCACCATCCCTCAGCCTCCCCTTTCACATCAGAACCAAGAGGAGGGATGCAGTTGGCACAAAATCGTTCGTAGAGGACACAAGCTGCACCCTGGTAGTCAATGCCTAATTCGTAAAGACGACGGGCAGTGGCGACTAAATTAAGGCTGAGTTTCTGGGCTGAGTCGTTGCGAGAACCATCGGCAGCGCCATTTACAATTAGATCCAGGTCTTTGTTGCCCAAGAAAATCTCTAATGGCGGTTTGTCTGCATATTTGGTTGGGGGCTGCTTAAGCCTGGGTTCTGAGGCGCTGGGGGCAGGTTGAACGCGGTTTAGCATCATCTCAACCACCCACGTAGGACACTCGGCAATCTCAACGTCTTGGGGCGATCGCCGCCAGTGATAAGCGCCTGTTTCTGGGTGAACTGATGGTGGCAGCACTGATTGGCAGCCATCCCAGCGAAACTCTAGTTGTTGCTCCTTGCCGTCGTCACCCTTGACACCAGTTTTTAGTTTGATGGTCTTAAATATTTCCCAATATTCTGGGGGCACGAGATACAGCAACTGCCTGCGTCCGGGCTTGCCAGAACTAAAAATCACCGTGTCGGGCAACTCGCTTGTTGACATTTTCTGTAATAATTCTTCAGCTGCGTGCCCATCAGCATCAATGGCTAAAATCCCCCCCGATATAACGCCAGTGCGGATGCCGTAACCTCTAGCCCGACCTTTTAATTCGCGGACAATGGCATCTCGGCTGATTGGCGCTTCTTTCTGCCAATTATCACGGTAAGGGCGTTTGTTGCCATCGACAGGGGTTAGCGCCCAGCCCAACGGAAGTAGTTCTAAGCCAGAAATTAAGTTGATTGTTGTAGCGTTCATGTTTGCCTCACTAATTTTCCAATTTGTGGGCAACTCCTTCTTGTTTAAGCTCGATCTTTAAGATAGTATGTATGTTAATGATCGGGTTCCGATAAAAGCCGCGAAACTTTTGATCGTCGGAGTTGCCCAGTTCAATTTGTATGTTTTTTGATTACTTACTAATCCGAAGTCCCTGTTAGACTCCCATCTGGCAGGGATTCTTCGTTAAGGGCTTTCCAGATATCGTTCTTAATCGCAAGAAACAGTACAAATTTACTGACTCGCAAAATAGTACCTCTGATCGCCCCTTAGAAATGATGATTTTTAGCATAATTTGCCGAAAGCCTTGTCACCGTAAAGTTACGACAACTAGGAGACTGCGGCAGTCTCAGCTTTTTGCTTCTTTTCAAAAGTTTGAACACTTGGCTCCAATAGTACGAAGCCGTTATCGGTAGCCTCGCCCATCTTCCCGGCGATCGCCCCCACCCACTGCGGGTAATTGGTAGCTGCGTCGGTAAGTTTTTTCCAGACTTTCGGCTTGACTGTGACGCTAATAATTCGCCCATCGCAGTCAATATCAAAGCGCTGCCAGCCGTTTTCGACTGCGGTAGCGCTGGGCAGTTCGGTAATTTTTATCGTAATTTCTAATTTGCCTGGTATCATAAAACACCTTTGTTATCGATTTATTAGTCGTAAAAGAATCGCCTCCAAGCTGTTCAGAGCAGCATTGGTGGTGCGCTGATGCTCCTCAAAGTTGCGCTGATGTTGCTCGGAACTGTCGCGTAACTCTAGGAGTACATCGTCCAAGATTGCGCTACGCGCCAAGACGCGGTTTGTGTTCTCGGTTAGTTGTGCAATATCGGTGGTTAGCACAGCGATGGCTTGAGTATTTGCCGCTTGCTGGGTGGCTATGTCATCTAAAACGCGCTCTATGCGGTCTAGTCGGTCTTCGGGCTGGCTTGGGTTAATCATCTGGGTTAGTTTCTGTAATATTTACCGCGTAACCCTTTTGAACTAATGCCTCTTTCAACAATTGATTTATAGCGGCATTCTCACTGATTAGTTGATCATCAGCGTAGTTTTGCAATGCATCATTTATCGCAGAAATTAATCTAGTAGTTTTAGAAACCGTACTTTTTTTCTGCCGTGCCATGTAAGATGTCATATTTGTTCTGCTTGTATTTATATACCATGATGGCATCGCCTTTGGTTAAGTGGTGTCAAAGTGGCATCAGAATCTATTATATGGTGCGTTATTTAATATAGTTAATTGTGATATCGTATTGGTGTCATATTGCAGAAAATGGTGTTAATTTATAAGAGTCGGGGAGAAAGCACGACACCGTACCTTGATAACTAAATAGCTGACGAGTTAGACGCAATTCAATCCTGCATTGACCAACTGTATAGTGCAGCAAGTGATGCTCAAGACGGTAACGAAGTAGATAACTACCTGGGTGCTGCCAAGCCTCTAACCGACGCTTTGATGGCAGTTGCCAGGATGGGAGATGGAGCGTAGGGGCTGGTAGCATCCGCAACTACCCATCACTCGATCTTACCTGTGAACAAGGCTTGATTCCTTCCAAGGAGTAGCTAAAACGGGGTGGTATTTTGCTCTGTCCAAAGACCCCCATCAAGGTTATCGCTTTGCTGCGACGAGGTTATAGCCGACGAACAGACGGATTTTTATTTTGTCCAAAGCTCAAAATCTAAGGTATTTGACTAGTGTCCAGAAGAATGGATAGGTCGAATAACTAATTCCATGAATACTGCATAGCCCGATTCCTTAGATTTACGGAAGGCAAGTAAATTAATTACACGCTTAAGTAATAGTACGAGGTGAAAGTGGCAACAAAGGAATATTTAAGTAAGTATCGGCAGTTGAAAAAGGCTTATGAGCGTATTATTGGTAAGTCAATTGCTGACGTAACTTGGTACAGAGTCGTTGGAAAATTAAAGCGATATTTTGGCTTTGAAGTTGAAGCTTCCAGCGCTTTATTGATTGTTGAAAGTTTTGCAGATTTAAAGAGGCGATATGGGGCTTTTTCTTTCAACAGTTCAGATTTTAACGAGCGGTGGACAACGTTTAAGCACTTTTATGATGGAGAGGATATTGAGTACACCTGCAAGCAGTTCTTAGCGCTACTAGCGGAATATTTAAAGATTGATTTGGAAGACGTGCCACGCTCTACTCGTTATTACTGGTTTGATAGGGCAGGTGTAAAATACCAGGCTGACGAATACCGCCGTAGCAGAGACTTGGCACTAGTTGCTTTTGTCGCTACTAACTGGGCTATTGCCAAGCGAGCGGCAACCATGAAATCTGCTAATCCCGACGACAACAATTTAGCAGCATAAGTATAAGGAGTAAATAATGTCCAACAAGTTCACTAATAACGTCCGCGCTCGATTGTACAAAGCTAATTATCAGGGATTCACAAAGGAGGATTTTACCGAAGCCGCGATCGCTGCCGAGTGTGAAGACCTTGATAATCCGAGCAAAGAACAACTAAATCAGGCTGTCAATTACCTCATTGAAAAGCAATCAAGTAAGCTTTCAGTCACCGTAACTTTACAGCAACAGGAAGCAGAACTACCACTAGATAAGGAAGTTATTGAGGAGTCAAAGCTTGCCACCATTCCACAATCTCAAGTAGGCGAGATGGTTACAACCAAGGCGGCTGAGTTGGGGATGGTATTAAGTGAGAAGCAAGTCTTTGATATCGCGGACAGTGTTGACAGTTCCGCATCAACCTTTGATGAAGTCTTGATGCAGGTCGAAGCGGCGCTATTGAGCTATGCGGACTACTCAGCTAATCAAGTTGACGCAAAGATTGACCGAACGCTTACTAAAGTGCAAGAGCGTGTAGTCAACCGCCATGAGCAAAGCAGAGACAAGTTAGCTCAAGGTTTAACAGATATCAGTGCGGCGCTGGAGGAGAGCCGCAGCCAAACCAAAAGCCAACTCTCAGGTATCCTCTCAAGGCTCAAAGTCAGTTAATACCGCCGAACTAACGCTTGCTCAGTGTTTGCTTATTCGCTGGGCAAGGATGAGTTATCTATCAAGAATTGCTGTTAGCCTGGGCGCGATCGCCGGAGTGCTTCTACCTCTTCATTACTGGGTGTATCTACCAATCAATGAATATTTCAACTATCAGCAGTATTTGAAAAGGAAGCAAACTACAGAACAGTATGTCAGGCGAATGGAATATCAATGCAACGTAATTTTGACTGAGGATAAAAAGTATGGCTGCCAAAAATTCAATGAAGCTAAAGAATCTGGTAACTTCCAAATCCAGGAATTTAGAAAGGCAACTGAAAGGTAAATTCAACGCATCTACTAACTTAGTGGTGAGAGCGCTAGCAGGTGATAAGAGCGCATTGAAGCTAATAGGACAAATGGGAAATGATGGGGCAAGGATTAGTGAATTTGCCCCACAGGTCAAAGAGCAGATGCTAAATGCAATTAAAGGCACTGAAGACTTGAATCAAGTTCTCAGCGACATCTATAAACAAGCTGGTGTTAGTGGCGAGAAGATTGAGAGAGCGGTGCAGTCAGCAACCTTGGCTGATACCCATCTGGCTAATGTTCTTGAGGAGATGAAGCTTGATTTCACCTCAGCCAAAGACAAAGAAGCGCTGCGCCATCAACAGGCAACAGACCACTTAAAACTAAAAGCTTGGGTGGATCGGCACATGGCGGAAGTTGATGGACAGTACAAGCTACTGCAAACTGAGCTACAAACTGATATCAAGCAGCGCACTATTGATCTGCAACACGATAGAGAACTGGGTAAGTATTACCTAGAAACAGGCGACAACGCTGTTGACGAGTTTAAACCCAAAAAGCAATATGCAGGTCGCTCTATAGTCCAAAAGATAAAAGATACCCTGTTAGGGTTCTAAAAGTTAAAACCCGGAGCGCAAACTTTGAGCGGTCGCGCTTCGGGCTTATTCAATAACCTAAATTAACGATGACATACGACACTGATGATGGTCAAGAGGAAGTGGTCGGCGAAATCGCGCCAGATACGCCCTTACCAAAAGACCTGTTAGAGCATTTAGAATCACGTAAAAAACAGCGTCAAGAAATTATTAAAACAACCGAAAAGTTGTCTAGATTTTTTGTTGGCTGGTCGCTAAACTCTACAGGCTTTTTTGTAGGTAAAGTTCTATTACTAACTGGCGGTGGTGTTAATTACTGGCTTGCGGTTTCGCTGTGCTTCTCTGTGTGCAGTGTCGGCTCTTTTGCAGGGTTGGCAGGCTTTCGAGTTAATTACAACAGTGAAGGATTAGAAGTTGACAATATGCAGAATATTTTCAAGACTGCGACTGGTTTAGCCACTGCTGGGGCTGTAACTTGGCTGGCAACTAAAGATTATCAATACTTTGAGATGCTAACCAGGGAGTCGGCAGCGCAAATTAACCAGGATATTCAAACTATCGAAAAACAAAATCCACAGTTAGATCCTTGGTTAAGTATTGGGGTTGTTTCTTTTCTATTGGTGTGCGCTCTGGGAATTATTTTTAGAGGGGGGAAGAAATGAAACGCAACTTAATCGAGCTGGTTGCCGCAGGTGTTTTTGGGGTAGCCGCGATCGCGGGCTTTGCCACATCTCAAAGCAGGCAGCCTTACGACCTAACACAGATTCAGTTCTGCCCAGCGTCAAAAACTGAAAAGGGACAAATTTACCTTGATAGAACTTATTGCAACCATCGTCACTATGTCCTAACCGAGGCGTGGCGGCGCTATGGGGGATACGACAGCGTTATCCCATATAAAGGTGATGCAATTCAATGGGTGCGCGACTTGCCCACAGATAACCCTCGACAGTTAGAAGCTAGCGCTGTCGCCGTAGTTGGGCTGTGGGGTGTAGCAGGTTGCCTCATCGTTAGATCGCAGCGACTTAAGCGCACGGATTACGAAAAGAGCGAGGCTGAGAAAACAGAAGGTTACAACGTTTGGTTGATTGACGCACACCGCAGAGAGGTGAAGCAACACTCAACCCAATTGCACACCGAACGCCTCAAAGACGGATTAACCGCAATGGATATGGAGGAGCGTAAAACACTGGGACTAACCGACGAAGAAAACGAAAACGCCAAGGCACGAATTCAGTTTGAGGACTTTATGAAAGCCCGTGCTGTTAGCCACTCGGCTCAAGATAAGACTATAGCTGAGAACCTTCTAGCCAAAGCAAAAGCCGACAAGGAACGAGCCAAGACAGAGGGTCAAGTGAAGGAACCAGAGCAGGCAGTGACTACTGCCACCAGCAATTTTACCTTACCCGATGAGTATAAGTGGATCAACCAACTACTGAAGCTACCTTTTAGGGTGCTAAGTGGTGAGCAAGGCAGTGGTAAATCAACTTTAGAGCGCTTGATGATTCGCCTCCTTAAGGATGAAGGCTATCACGTCGTCGTCATCAATCCAGAGACTAATCCTGCCGTCTGGTCAGGCGTTGAGGTTTTAGTTGATGCAGAGGACATCGATGCTTTTATGGGAGCCTTCCCAGGAGATATCAGAGCGCGACAAGGTAGGGCAAGAGAGCGCCTGATCGACGAGGATGACTTTCTAACTACCTTGAAGGATGAGCAGGGTTTAAACGGGCGCGTGGCTATCTTTCTGATGGAAAGCAACACTTATGAGGTACACGGCGTTAGTCCTGACCTATTAGCAGCTTTCCTTAAACAATCGCTCACCAATATAAGGAAGTGGGGGTACACCGTTTGTCTGACCGCCCACAGCGATAATCAGACAAGTGTTAGCAGTGCTTTGTCGGGCTTTTCTAAACTATTAGATTCTCAGCCAAGGGTTGACTGCATAGCGATCGCCGACCCACAAACTAACGAGGCAGTCTCCAGCGGTAAAGCCTGGTTAAAGATGAAGGGCGTTAAAGATCCTCAACCATTGGAAGTCCCGCTTTACAACTACCCAAAAACCAAACAGTTCTAGTTACAACAACTTTACGTTAACAGGAAATCATGCTTAACCAAAACCAGATACGTAGGCTTGAAGCCATTGAACGATGGCTCAGAGAAATTCAAGACTCAGAGGAGTTTAAAGCCATTGACTACCATCCAGATTTGATGATAGGCGATGCAATTCAAGCAGTGGGCGAGTTGTTAAACGAAGAAGGCAAACCAACGACGCACATTTATTACGTGGTTCCTATGCGCGAGAAGGTGCGCCGAATCGTATTGAATGCCGCAACACAAGCGGCGTTCCTTGGTTTCGTAACTACTGGCTTTATGATGTGCGGCGCTCTATTTTGTCACGGACTCGACCGCGCTCAAAGTAAAAGCGATTGGGCAAACACTGCTAAAGCCTACGAAGGAGCGGCGCTTGCATCTACCGCAGTTTTTCTCGGTGCGTGCCTGACGGGTGCGTGCGCTAGCGCAGTAGAGGAGGAGTAGTCAGAATGCAACAACTAGAGCAAGTTTACGAGGCAACGCAACTCGAACGCGGCGCGGTTTACCAGATTGATAACTGTTTGTACCAATACCAATACTCCGACCCTTACGCCCGACCAGATCGACCCAAGTTTAAATTCTCCCCCCTCGCTGGTCAACGCAAGAAGGTGGATCTAATTTTAGGCAAAGAGAAAATCCGCAGATGTTATTTAGTACCGGGCTACCGAGCCTCGCAAGTATCAGAAGTTAGCCGTCAAGCAGTGCAACTATCACTTTTTTAGAGGGGAAGTCGCTCTGGTTCTGAGGCAGGGCGACCACCTACTTAGGATGCATCTACGCCGCAGTAAATACAACATTAAAAGGATACCAGAATGACCGCTACAGCAGGCTACATTTATTTAATTCAAGCTGGCGAAACAGACCTCTATAAGATTGGATTAACGACCAGGCAACCAGAGGAGCGACTAAGAGAGCTTAACGGCAAACAAAGCCCCTATCCATTAACACTAACCCACTACATTCATGTGGGCGACGTTAACGAAGTAGAACGCTACTTACACGAAGAGTGCAAAGAGTATCATCATCACAACGAATGGTTCAAGATACCTGCGGAATTGATACCCGAATTAATTGGATTAATGGATAAGTGCCAGGTGCAAGTTCAGCCAGAAGAAACAGTTTACCAATCTTATTCTGGCAGCACTAGCAATGATAGCTTGCCAAGTGCAATCGGCGTAATCTTAACGGTTGTAGTTGTGTTTTTAGGCTTGGTGCAATGCTCAAAGATGGCTAACCCAAAGTATGCCGATTGTATTAGTAACCAAGGCGGCAGTGCTTGTAATCGGCTACTAGCGAAGTAATCTCAAACCTTACCGCTAGCGCTACAACAATGGGCGCTAGCAATTCACCAATTAACTAATAGGAACCAACATGTACACAATCCCAGAGCTACTCAATATCATCCCCAGCATTGAATACGATCAGCGCATCTTCTTCACAGATCCAAATTATCAGGAATGGTACTTAGAGCTAGAAGAAAGCTGCGACGAAGAAACAGACGAATATTTCCCAAATGCGACAATTCAGCACTGGGAGAATTGCTATCGCTTCTCTAACTCTGTAGCAGCAACGGCGACAGAGGCAATTGTTCAGTGCCTTTACGATCTGGACTTAATTAGCGAAGAAACCTACTCACAGTATCAAACATCAAATTATTAGGAATAAACAAATGTTCAAAAGCATTTCAAATCACGAATCCGACGCTCAACCATTCATCGCTCCAGAAGAAATGGCGCTACTTCCTCACAATAAAGAAGCCTCTAACTTTATCGCCCTATCCCAAAAACAAAGGCTAAACGTACTCGAAGCTTTGTTACTCGAACGAGTCGCCAACGACCAAAACTGTGATGATGTCCTAAACGCCATCGACATGTTGAAACCGTCATCAAAGCAGGCATCAACTAACAGAAACATCTCCCATACTGAGCGAGATGGGCGACATTCTAAAGATGGCAACAGTAGCCGGGTTGATGATTGGAGGGGCAATGCTGGTCACTCTAGCGGTCAATCCGCGCTTTTGCGGAGAGCAGAATAGTAGCCAGTTTTGCGATCAAACTCGCTCAGTCTATCGGTATTTTGTAGAACCCAAAGGAGAATAGATCGTGTTTACAGCTAATCAATTGAAACTGTTATTAAAAGCTCAAAGCGGCGACGATTGGACACCACAATACTTCATTTCTAGAGTCGAGCAGTTAGGCGACAGCATGGATATTTCCCCTATTGATTGTTACAACCTTTTGGATTGGCTATACACTCTAAATTACGATCAGACTTGTACTTTGCAACTGGCTTTAATCGGCTTCCTAGACCTTCCGCAATACAAGCCAAATATAGAAGTTTAGGATAGCGCCACGCCTCATAAAAAAGCCCTCCAGTACTCGATTGGAGGGCTTTTTGCTAGACATAGATCCGCCACGCGCAGGCGGTGCTTTGGGAAGAAAAGAGCTAACATCCATATCATATCAGCTTGCGCTCATCTGTACAACACTGGTAAAGTCTGCGTATGGCTACCAAGTCATATGTGCGTTGCTAGCCATTAATCAAGGATTGGTTTTCAGTCATCGTAACTTTACAGCAACAGGAAGGGCGATCGCCTAGTACTTTGTTAAGTTAATAAGGTGAACACCAAGGGAATTTATGCAGAATGATAAAATTTAAGCGCGTCCGAACTTATACTATCTCCGGATGAATCAACAGCAAAATCCTCCGCCATCTCAGCCCGGTTCAACTTCTGGCAGTCAACCTGTGCAGATGCAGACGAAAATGGGTAAACGCGCAGAAAAGTTTTTGATGAACATCTGGGAACCTTTGGATGTGCTAGGTAAAAGCTTGATGGGGGATTACTGGAAAACTGTTTACCTGTCGATTCAGGATGCGATCGCCCTCTCTGTTCTTCTACAAATCCCAGACATAATCGGGCGTTGGGTTCTAGGTAAAAGTTTTTCTGATTTTACTGTTTGTCTTAGCGAAAGTCCGTGGGGCGCGTCACGTTATGCCTGCTTTATTATAGTGACATCTGATTTTCTTCAATGGATTCTCATTGCAGGTCGGATAATTGGTCGATTTTGGGCAGACTTCAGCGAGATGAGAACAGGAAGAGGAGGAGGGCATGGCTCTAACCAGCCGTAAACATATTAGTCTTTATGAGGAAGCCAAGGCTGGACTGAATTCATTAGTCAAGCAAACGGCTATGGTTGGTGCTGGTTTCCTAGCCATGCTGTTATTAACTGGAGGGAACCCACCAGGTTTTGTGGTTGGTTTGAGCGTCTGCTTAGGTATTGCATTTGTTGCTTGGAGTGAAAGAAAGAGGTTTATAGACTCCAAGGAACTACATACCGACACTCTCAAAGGCGTAGCTCCCAAAAAAGCAGTTGTTGTACAAACTGAAGTAAACAATATGTACCAAACAAGTAACAGGACTTTTTATTCAGAAGGAAACTTTGGTATTGGTGTTAATAAGGGAGAAGTCCACACTGAAAATTTTGCTGTAAGGCTTAAACAAGCCCAGCAAAAGCGTTTGGCAGAAGCCGCAGCAGAAATTCAGCAATTGCTTAGACAGTTAGAGCAATCTTATCCCATTGATACGACTACTGGAAAAATGATTATAGCAACTGAAGCTATTAAACATATCGAAAGTGACCCTGCTTTGAAGAAACGGGTACTCAGTGCGCTAAAAGCAGGTGGCGTTCAAGCCTTAGCAGAATTGCTTGATCATCCGGCTGCTAGTTTTGTCATTGCCGCTTTGCAAGATTGGCAGAGGATGACCACGGAAGACTTATTATAGTTATTCTGATTTTAAACTAACCATCATAGAAAAATTTCTATACATCAAAGTAGATCAGATATCTTCTGTGCCATTTGTCGCTGCAAGTCTTGGCGGTTGTCGTCGTACTTAATCAACGTTTGGACATTGGCGTAACGGCTGAATTTGTTGGTTTCGCGGTGGGGTGACATCTTCTTGCTGATACCCGCTCGTTTGCAGAGATTATCGATCAGCGCCCTAATAGTTTCGCCTGTTAAACGCTCGTCCTTCGTCTTGTGGTAAGAGCAGGACTTAAAAGATTGCCCTAGCCACCACAACTTTGTTGCGGTGACTAGTAAGTAAGCCTAGGCTGCTCGCGCTTTCTTTCCTACAATTTTTGATTCATCAATATTGAAGTCAGGCTTACCTTTAGCAATTTCCAAAAGGTCACTTACATTCAGGGACTCAGGATAATCGCCTTGATAGATATTTAAAACATCTTCTGGGGACACTTTAAACAACGCTGATTTAACGTTATCTAGCATTTGTTGGATCTTTGTTAAGCGCTCTTGCCTTACTCTTTCCAGCGACGGAAAAAAGACTTGATCCACATAGGCGATCGCGGCGTGTGGAAAGCACAGCCTGTCTTCTTTGCCTCCATCCCACCCAATTCGCCTGGTTATACTTCTTAGTGCTTCAGAAAGAAGCTTTCTATCTGCAACCAAAGCATCAGCGTTAGCGCGTCGTTCCTCAGTGCCGTCGTAGTAAAGAATGCTGGGGGGAAATTCGCCCATGCATTGTTTGTGCTGATAGGTGTACATGCCTTTTTTAGTATGTAAGTTATACTCGCCGTTAAAAGCAACGTCCCAGTAAAGAATAGGTTCAATGCGAAGGCGATCTTGAAGCTCTACGGATTGTGCAGTTTCCCCACAAACAAATACGTTCCAGCTTCGCCAAGCCAACCCCCAAGAAGAGTAATACTGCTCTTGTTTAGTTGATGGGGCACACATAGGGTGCTTGCTCTTACCTTTATGAAAAGCCAACCCATACTTTGCACTAAGCCTGTCGTATCGGGCGTTCACCCTGCGTCGCTTCTCTTGCCAGATGTATTCTTGATATGTAATCTCGCTGTCTCTATCTGGGAAACAAGTATATTGATAAAGCCTCTGATTAGGGTTCTGGCTCATATCGCACTCCGTCGCGTCTTGCGGTTGGATCTCATTGAGTTCTGGGCAAAGTCTAAGAATCCAGTAAGCCTCCCTTCTCAGGCAATCCTTGTAGTCGCACACTTCTAAGACTATCGCCCCAACAAAGCCATGAAAGCGAAAGGCGTGCTGCATCAACTTAGTATGAGTGTTAGTAGTCAAGGCGTACAGGTGCTGCCGGACTCTGTTTTTGATATTGATAGACGTGCCAATGTAGCGAAACTTGCCAATAGTCAGCATGTACACTCCTGTAGCTTCTGGCAGGTAAGGCAAGAAGTGTTCCCAATAATCTTTGACGTTCAATATCGATGTTGCTGGTATCATTTGTCTTATCCTTCAAATTGTGTAAGTTTGTTGGTGTGCTATAGGGTTGAGCCTCAGAAACTAGCCCTATAGTACCTTTGAACTGAAATTCTTAGAGGTCATTCCAATCGAACTTTAAAAAGCGGTCGCTATTGAGCTTCGTATACTTCTCGGTATATTTGATATCGCAATGACCTAAGAAATCTTGAATTTCTCTCGTGTTGTAGCCATTGTTTACCAAATAGTAACCGCAGGCATGACGCAACATATGAGGATGAACCTTGATCGTTAATCCTGCCTCTACCGCCAGTCTTTGTATAAGCTTGCGAACCGCGTCGGACTTCATAACCTCGTTGCGTTCCGACACAAAAAGATAGCGCCCGTCAGGGAACTGTTCGCGAAGTTGCTCCAGAGCTTGATATTCATCATCTCTTAGGGGATGTTCGCCAGAGATGCTACCCTTCTCCCTGCTGATGTAAATGGTTCTCTCGCTCCACAGAACCGCGTCCCACCTTAGTCCACATTCCTCTCCCACCGTTTCACCAACTCTTAGCCCGTGGCGAAACATCATAAGGATTATTGCATAGTCCCTGTGGGCATACCGCGCTTTGCGAGTTTTTGCTGCATAGATGAGCGAACGCACCTCGGTAGGGGTAAGATGCTCTCTAGACCTGTAATGTTTGTTTGGCTTTCTTTTTGGAATTACTAGCATTGGGTACTATTACTTAGTGTCCATTCTAGATGTTCAAATATGGACAGTTCAATTGACCACAACTCCCATTCTTTCGTTCCCGCCTTCTCTTAATAATTTCTGCTTATCAGTCGCTCGCCACAAAAGTACCAAAAATACTCGATTGATAGTCCCTGCTTATGATAGCGCTGATAGCAACATCTACAACCGCGACTGTAGTAAGCTTGTACTAGTACCTGATAGCACTGATATCTTATGGCGGCATTACCGATGGTTGGGGCGCGATGCCCGGTAGAATGGCAGCAAAAGTTTAGGGCGATCGCCCAGGCAACCGAGAGAAGCGAGGCGGCGGTAATTCGGGAGGCGCTAGGGCGGTACTTGGGGCTAGTTGACCCCAGCGCGGTTAAGCGAGTAATCGATGACCATGAGCAACGTTTAACCAAGTTGGAACAGCGATAGTTTGTGTTCCCGGACACTAGCGATGATAGAAAATGCTCCTAGTTTTGGGTTAGGAGCATAGAATGTTTAATGATTAAGGGTTGGTTAAGATACTCAGTCAATATCTGGATCAAAGTCGTCAACTTCTACACTTTCTGGTGTAAGCTCATAGCTATCAAAGTTCTTGATAATTTCGCCACCTTCAATGTCAACTTGAACATCACCCGATATACTGCCCTGCGGATACTCATAGACAGTCCAGGTGATTTCACGACCGCTAAAATCACGACCAAAGTGATAGGTGGCTGAGTGGGAAACTTCAGCGCCCATTGGTCGGTCTGCGTCTTCTACTTCCGTCTCCCAGTCCAGATCATTGCCTGTAATTTCAACGGTCTGAATTTTCTCATCATTATTTTCATCTTCGTTTTCGTCCTCGTCTTCGTCGGTGAATTGAATAATGGTAACGCCTGTACAAATAATTGGTTTCCAGTCAGTCATGATGTAGTCCTTAATATGGTTGTGGATCAGGCAGCTTTTAGCGACATCAACCAAATTGGTCGCTGTCACCGTAACTTTACGATAACTAGCGAAGGTTTAACCAAGACCGGACCCACCCTTGAACCTCGGCAAGGTAGCGATACTTTCCTCTACTAACAATCGCCTGCTGTGGCAGCAACCCGCTCTCAACCGCTTTCTTCAAATCCAGGGCGAGGTGACAGTTAAGCGCCTTTGAGCAGTCGCCCAATCCCCGCTTTGATGCGGTCTAGTAGATTGGTGGGCTTTTCTTGTTCTTCTGGCAATTGGTATTGGTTAAGATACTGAGCATGGTTCTGTGCAGTATCCGCGATCGCGCTCTTGATCTGAGTATCGCCATCACAGCCACGCCGCTTAATCTCACGAGATTGCAAATACTGCAACGAGGCAAGGTGGGCTAACTCTTCGTCGGTCATGCCGTCTGCGGCGGTCTTAACTCCTAACCGTTTCTTGATTTCTTTAGGGAGCAACCCTGTCACCGCCAAGGTGTTAATCTGCGGGAACCAGGAGAGGATATGACCGCCATTGCTGCCGTGGTTCAGGATTTCGCCTTTCAGGGCGTTGTGAGACTTTGCGGCTAATTGGCGGTTAAGCAGCCAGGTTTGTTGTTCTGGGGAATGCCGATCTATCAGTTCAGCAGTCAAGGTTACATCACGCTTGCCAATGCGCTCCATCGTGTCCAGCACTTGAATGTGAAACTTAGTGCTGAGGTATTTTGCGTAGGCGATCGCAAGCTTAGGTATTGCATAAGTACCGCCTGTACGTCCTACCGAAGACCTGATAATCCCTGCCTCTTTAGCAGCTTGTCGTACATTGGATATCCATCTTTCTAGCGCTCTGCGGTCTTTTCTGCTGAATCCAGGTTTGCTCGTTTTAAATACCCCTGCATTCGGGGTATTTAATTGGATCATAAGTTCTACAAGTAGTTCAGTCGCTTGATCTATATTGAGCCAGCTATCAACATCTTTACTAGGATGGCTGCCTGTCGCCTTCCACATGTCAGTAAGACAAATCAAATCTGGGTTGGAAGGTTCGCGACGGATGGGGTAGCCTTCGTAATCAAAAAGAGTTAAATCAGTCATGATAAAAGTTGCTCCTTAATCTGTCATGAGTTATGGGGTAAAGCGAAGGTTACAGCGCTTCCTTCTGTCTGAGTTGTCGGCGCTGAACTTCGCTTTTGACTGGTACAAGTTGCCGCTCCGTGACAGATTGTCACCGAGCCTCGACGATTACTCGCCGTCGTTGAGTTCAGAAGGTCGGTTAAAAATCCGGTTCACCACCAAGAGGTGTTTCTGCTGCCAAAGGTCAGAATTAGAGCGATCGCCCTTCACGAAATACAAAGCGCTGAGGAATTGGCAGCAGCCGTGCTTACCCGTGATTAAGTCGCAAACCTCATCTAGGCAGGGGTCGTAATCAGTTTCAGCGCGAAGCTCTCTCAAATATTGCCGCTTGCCTGTATCTTCTTTGTCAATTGCTATACAGAAGCGATAAGCAGCATGGATGCACCGGTCAATGTCCCATTTTTGAGTCAGGGCGATCGCGGACTCAATGGCGGACATGCGGTAATAGGCGTTGTTGTCTGACATGATTTTAGTTTTGGTGAGGGTTGGTAGGGTTAGCAGCTTTAAAGGTGACGAGAGGCGATTCTTCCTCAAACCCAAAGTCAAGGAACAATTGGATATAATCAGGCTCGGCTTTCCAACAGGGTCGCCCAATGCCTCCTTCCCATCGGTGGGATTCGGTATCAATCCAGGCTTTACAGGCTAGCTGTGCCGCGTCTAAGATAGCGCTAGGCTCGCAGTCCTCCAAGTACTCATAACCGTCGTCGTGGTACTCAAGCCTACCCAGCTTGTAGCCATCAGACAAAGCGAAGAAAGTTTTGCAGATATCTGGCACTTGGGCTTTTAATACTTGTTTGTCGCTATCCAGCAGGGCTAATCTAGTAGGAGCTAGAAATTCGATATCAGTGCCGCGAATACGCCGATATTGAGGTTTAAGTCCGCTGATGCCGCGATCGCGCTGAAAGCCATAAACTAAGCTTTCGATTTTGTCTGATAGCTTGCACTTGGTTAGGTTCTGGGCTACAAGGAACTGCCCGAAGGTTTCGTAAGGTTCGCCATCGATTGATTGAGGCTGCCAACCTATTGGGTTAGCGACAAAGCATGTGATAGCTTGATTCTGGGCTTCGGTACATCCCGCCAACGCTAGCCGAAAATGTAGATCCTTAAGCTTGGGATAACACAAACATTCTTCAGGGTTCGCGTATTCGGCAAGCAGTGCTACTAAACCGTCCTGGGTAGTAAGGGAGGGATACTCTCGTAGAAGTTCTTTGAAGGGTGACATATTAGTTGTCCTGTGTGGTTAATTGATTTGTTAGAGGTTTGACCGTTAACCCCAAAGGTAGAGTAAGACAGAATACCTGTCTCACTTCTTGTCACTGTTGCCGTAACTTTACGATGACAGGCTATTTGCCAGCCAAGGTCGCCGAGATGGGTCAAAGTGGATTGCCTTCAAATAAAGAAAGCCATCGTATTGATCGCCATCCCACTTTGATAAGCAGACCGTAATCTCATCAGGGTCTAGGCGATCAACGTGTCCCCCAGAATAGCCATCCTTGCTAGGTTTCCAATCAATAGATTGTGCGTAAATCCAAGCGTAATCAGCCTCGGCTACCGCAGTCATGAGGCAGAAATCATCTGGCAGCCGCTCTAGACTTTCGTCGTCATTACTACGGTAAACCTCGTAGTCAGATGTCAGCGTTTGGAAATACTCAGCAATTCTGGGCGCTTCAGCTTTGAGAACGGCGCGATCGCTGGGGAGTAATGCCATCTGATCGTTGTAGTCGAAGTACTCAAAGAGCCTGTCTTTAACAGCTTTTGAGCGCTTCTCTAGGCTGGAAATTCCGTGCAGTTGCTGTAGATAGTTAAGATTGTCGCGGATCGTGTGATATTGACAGATAGCTGATACTGCCTCACCTCCCAGTAAGTTGCCAATATTCGAGTAGAAATTAGCGCCCTTCTGCATGTCTTTGGGGATATCACCGAATTCTTCAGGCGAGCGAACAATACGGTTAAATAACCCGATAGTTTCAAGATCGTGACCTGCTAGCCCGTAAAAGATGGGGTCGCTAAGGATAAGCTTCTCGCTAATACTGCGGCGAATACTTGCTCGCCAAGCGCAATCCTTGAGGATTCCAGCGATCCATTCGGCGTTAAGCTCGTTGCCATAAGCCGTACCAAATTCTAAGAGGATAGCGATTGATCGCTCGGTGTATTTGTTAAAGCTGGGCGGCTTCTCTAGTTCCAGCGGCAAGTGGCAGTAAAAACCCTCTTCTGCTGCCTTTTCTACATCTGCGCGATCGCCGAAGTAAAATTCCTCGTTGGCTGCGTTGAAATCAGGATCGTCGCTCGTGGGAAGTTCAACAATCTCGTAACTAAGTGTTGGTAGCTCGCTCAGAGCAGGCGACTCATTTACTGTCTCAATTTCTGCGATTTCTGAGGTAGTAACCTCTGGTTCGGGCGTTACTTCCTCAACTTGCGTCGCCAAATAATCTTGTAAATACTGGCGTAGCTCATTGATATCAGCTTTCCGCAAGTCAATAGCGCGTCCAAATTGCTCGCGTACTGCCTTGACAAGGCTTTTTAATTGTTCCTTGGTGGCGTTCTCTATGTCGGTGCTAAAAAGTAGGTCTGTCATGGTTTAATAATCCTTGGTTAATTTAGGTTAACTAGGCATCGCTCATTCTTTGCGGGAGGGGCGATGTTTTGGTGTGTGGGGCGTTTGCTTACCCACACTACCTAATATAACACCTCCTTTTAGGTTGTGTGGATATCCTATATACTAATTTTGGGCTATTTTACCTCATGTGTATTAGCTGTGCTTATGTTACATAAAAGGTTGTGTGTAGGTGCTAGTATTAGGAAGTCCACACTAGGTAATAAGCTGATATGCCACAGAAAGGGAAAAAGAGTATTAGAGGAGAGGGAGATTTATATGACTCTCCCAAAAAGCGTTACAACCTTATGCTGACTGAAGAAATCAAAAAAATAATGGACGCAGTTGCGGAGGAAGAAGGGCTTAGTACTAGTGAGTTAGTAGAGCGCACGTTTAGGCAGGCAACTATCGCAAACGCGGATAAAACCCCAAAAACAACACCCGCCTAACTAATTTAGAGGCAGTTGAGCGGGTGCGTGAATACATAATTGCCAGAATGCCAGTACCGTGGCGCAAAATGATATCCCGGCTGATCAACGAAGCGATTGACCGGGTTCTCTAACAAAAAGCCTGCCCCGCCAAGTGGCAGAGCAGACACTCTTTGTCAACGTAAAGTTGCGGTAACTAGTACGGGAATACTAGCAACAGCGCAACCATTGTAAAATAAGGGTGTCCTGGAAGCCTGCAAGCAACCGGACAAAAGAAGACTATAACAAACACTAAAAACATCATGACACAATTAACGACCGGACAACCAACTGTTGACGCAATTGGTAGGATGAACTTTCTGGAAGGAAGCTACGTACCTCATACCTGGCTTAAGCATTTAACCTATACCACCAAAAGAGGCATATACACTCATCACCTTGCCGTTCTTTTGCTTGCGGATATAGTTTATTGGTATCGCCCGACCGTGGTTAAAGATGAGCAGACAGGCGAGATACTGGGCTGGAAAAAGAAGTTTGATGCCGACAAGTTGCAGCGTAGTTATGAGGCGATCGCAGCGCATCTAGGCTCGACTTACAAGCAAGCGCGGGAGGCTGTTCTATTTCTCAAGGACATTGGGCGGCGGAAAATTGGCTACACCCAAAACTGCACCGCTGATCTGTAGCCAATTTTTTTTGGGTTGTCGCCCAAGTGTAGCCAACGCAACGCCAATCGTATGCGTGGAGCAGGTTTAACCTTTGTAAGCGCCTTCAATTTGCCGGAGTCGTTTTTGACGGGCTGTGGCGATCGCCTGAGAACCACCAGTATTGCTTTGAGCAGCAACCAACCCTTGCCAAAGCCCCTCCAAATATTGTGGATTGGCTAAATCCTCATCAGAATACGAACCGTGGCACTTTAAAAAAGCGCGTTTAATTCTTGATCCACAATCGTCGATGATAGTTTTGACAAGCTTTTCGTCGCTAAAATCGAGTAATAACCCGTCTACGCTTATAAGCATCTGCTTTCCTCTTGTTATCACAACTTTACGTTAACTAGACAAGTGTTGCTTCTATTTCTGCTTGAAGACGATCGCCAAATCGAGTTTTCTAGGCATAGTCATCGTAAAGTTACGCTGACAGGAGCCGCAGCCAATTTGATGCTAGTTTCTGCCGACACAATCCGGGGTAAAACCAGTACGGCGGCTGAGAACTCTGCGCCTTCGGGATTGGCTGCGATCGCCGCTTTGAACTCTGCCAGTACTTCTAGGTATTGGCTTTGAGCCTCTAAAAATCGCTCTAAAACGGGTTCAATTTTGGTTCTTGCTATTACATATT
>NZ_JBPAOH010000126.1:0-22264 GCF_050875635.1 Tolypothrix sp. VBCCA 56010 | reverse complement strand
ATTAAACCGGGAATTGCCGCTTCTGATTTGATTTCTCCCAGTGCATATCCGGCACGATAACGTACAGATGAATCTTGATGTTCGAGAAGTTTAATTAAACCGGAAATTGCCGCTTCTGATTTGATTTTACCTAACAGTCTAATTTTTAATACTAGAGGAATATTTAAACTTTCAACTAAAGTAACAGTTTGCTTGTGCCACTCTAATTTAACTTCCCCCACTAACCTTGCACCCAACTGCCAATCAAGCTGCAAAGCCAACTTCACAACACGCAGCGCTAAATTTTTATCATGCAACAAACCCAACATCAATGCTGCGGGTTCTATCCATTTAAAATAATTCAAATAATCCCATTGCAACTCATCATCACTCAGCTTTCCAACTTCGTGCAAAAACCTCTCTGCGGCGTAATATTCTTGAATTAATTGATGGCGAAACTCTATTTTATTTTCTGCCCCAATTTGGATTAAATGATGTTTGAGTAAATCATTCAACCAAGCAATTGCACAATCTGCTGCACAATTAACTTTACCTTCCAGATATTCTATGAATATTTCCTCCGCTTGCTGTCGGGGTATGGCAACCAAAAATTCCGTCGGTGTAGAGACGCGATATATCGCGTCTCTACATCCCCCCATCATTACCCAGGCTAAATGCTGCAATAACCGCTTCCACCAACGTCGTGACTCATCGGTAACGGGAATATCCTGCTTGAGTTGACTGTCATAAATCTCCGTAAATCGACGAAACACCGAACCCAAATTTGGCGGTATTTGATTTTCATTGCTAGCAAATACCGAACACAGCATCATCAACAGCAACGGAGTTTCCCCAAACTCCCTTAACCTTCCCCCCAACTGTTGCAACATCTGTTTCCCAGTTTCGGGAAGATACCCCCGCACAAATTCCCCTATCTGCGTTTCCGTCAGGGGTTGCATTTCCAACTTTTTGCTAATTCCCAAATCACCACCCACCCCTAAATCCCGCGTTGTGAAAACCATCGGGGTGGTTTGCTGGTAATCTTGACGAAACTTTTGTAAATTGCGCTGTGCTTCTGAAGATGGTAGTTCATTCACACCATCTATCAGCAGTAAAAATTGCCCCTGTCGCAATAATGTTTTGATGGTTTCGCAGTCTATAGTTAAACTGGGGTCATGACGGTGGAGAAAGGCTGTAATTAAGTCCACGATAGAAGTTTCGTAGTAGCGCAGTTCTATCAACACGGGGATTTGGGAGTTCCCACGAGTTGATGAGATTGCTTCTCTTCTCCTGTCGGAGACGCTACGCGAACGAGACGCTCCGCGAACGTTCCTCGCAATGACAAACTGCTTCTCGTTACCAAACCCCTCCGCTTCTTCCAACAATAACCGCACCAAAGCAGTTGATTTTCCGGAACCCGGACGACCAGTTAAAAGTACGTGTTCCGGTGCATATTTCCGCAATCCTTCCAGAACGTTGAAAACTTCTCTTTCGTTACTTGCTTCTGGAAATTCTTCCCTCTCTGGTTTAACGGTTTCTGGTTTAACTGCGATCGCCTGTAAATCTAACAATAAGGATTTTCTCACCTTTTTGTCATACTTATTACCCACAACATTCGTTAGCGTGTAAGTATCCCACCATTGAGCGTATTTCTCGCAGATTGATTCTAGATATAACTTCCAGTCAACCACTTCCGCTCCTCAGACATTAGAAGGACTTAAAAAATGCTATAGCGTTGCCAGTCTATATTTGAGATATTAACGTAACACGAAGAAAATCAACGGCTTAAGCATTGCTCATAATGAACATAATGAAGGCGATCGCATGTTTTTTGTATGTAATGCGATCTTACAAATCCCAATATCACAAATGCGTAGCCATAAGGCTTGTCGTGAGACATCGCACTCTCCCATAAACTTTTTTTCTACTTCTTTATATGCTGGGAAAACACAAACTTATTGTAAAGCTTGTGTTGCCAGTGCCACAGCACCCCACAACGGCGCATCATCTTCCAACGCTGCCGGGACAATTTCCAAATCCACCTCAGGTAAAGCCGTCTCCCGCGCCGTTTTCCGCACCACCTCCCACCATCTTTCCCCCGCTTTCGTCACACTTCCACCCAACACAAACCGCTGCGGATTCATCAAATTCGCCACATTGCCAATACCCACACCCAACCCCCAAGCACCCCTGTATAAAATCTCCCGCGCCAACTCATCCCCCAGCACCGCAGCCTCACTCACCACCTTCCCCGTCACCAACTCCAAATTACCCCCCACCAAATCCCTCAATATCTCCCCTTCTCTGCGCCTCTGCGGTTCGTTTTCCAACATCTCCCTTACATCCCGTGCCATATACACACCCGACGCCAACCTTTCCACACATCCCCGCTTGCCACACAAACACATCGGTCCCGACGGATCTACAATCATGTGTCCAATTTCACCCGCCATTCCCCCAGCACCCCGCCAAGGCTGATTGTTAAGTATCCAACCACCACCCACACCAGTACTGACAGTGATATAAAAAATACTTTCATAGCCCTGTCCAGCACCAAAGCGATGTTCCCCCAAAGCCGCAACATTAGCATCATTGTCTACGCTAACAAAAACGCTAAACTCGGCTTCTAACAAGTCTTTTAAGCGAATATTTTCCCACCCAGATACATGATGCGATAGTCGCACCGTTCCTGTAGTTGCGTCAACAGGTCCCCCAAAGCTGACACCAATAGCATCTGGTTTGGCTGATTGTAGAAGCGAATGGATAAGCGATCGCATCATTTCTAAATCACTGCTAGCATTCGCATTCGTTGGTGAAAAGCGACGTTCATAACGCAACCATCGCCGAGAACCCACATTTACCACTCCCGCTGCCAGCTTGGTTCCACCAAAATCGAGCGCTAAAATTAATGTCACAGTCTTTACGCTCCTCCCACACCATCACTCTCAAGAAAGATGTTTGTTATCTAGATATGACAAACACTAAAATAAATAGCGCCCTTTAGCAACTTATGACTTCTGACAAAGCAAAACCATTCTTTGATGTATCTACTGCCAAAGAACCTCCTCGTTCTCTTAATCTAGATAAAGAAGCAGATCCAATTGAAGCAAAAGAAGCGAGTGAACAAAGCGAGAAAGACTCAAACCTTGACGATTTGATTCATGAGCAAGAAAACTCAGAAAATGTTGGAGAGCATCAAATTATAACTGCTTATATTCCGGGAGGAGGTATCATAGGATCTGAAAATCAATAATTTTCACTTATTCAATCACCTGTCTTTGATTCAAGTACTTGATCGATAAACTGTTGCAATCGCTCATAATGAGTTCCTTGCCAATAAATTTGAGCGCAATCTTCGCAGCGATGGAACTCATTATTTTGCGATTCTCCTGCAAAGACGCTGCGCGTTCGCGTTCGCATAGCGTCTCCGTCAGAAGAAGCGACTCCTTTGGAGTATCGCACAGTTTCTGGTAATTCATCAATTACAGATTCCTTCGCTACAGGTGTTAACAATCCATTGCAGCGCAAACATCTTTGAAAAGGCGATACTATTTTAAATAAGTCGAAACGTTGCAATACTTCCACAATTTGCTGTTGAGGATTAGTGCTTCTGACATAATATCCGTGTGTCACCAAACTCCGCATTAATAAACCCTTATCACGAGTCAAGAGAATGCGTGATTGACTGCTGGAAATTTCGGCTAATTCTTCATCGTCATAGTCATTGCGATATAAAGTGTCAAAACCTAACAGTCGCAAAGATGTCGCTAACTTACCTAAATGAATATCTAAAACGAAGCGGATGACACTTAGCGGTAATGGTCGAACAGACACGCTTGGTGTAATATCAAGTGTAGCCGAAATTGGATAGACATTGATAGTGTCTTTATCCTGAACAATGTAAGAAAAATTAACAAAATTATTGTTAACTTCCATACTATCAACTTCAGTATGAGGCACGCCCAAAGCCTCAATCATGTCTTTTATTGAGGCTCTTTCACTAAAAGAATGAGATATTATTACTTGTCTTTTATACCGTGGTAAAAAATCATTCAATTCTGCATGAAAGCAGAAAGAAGCAACAGCCATAGTCACAAATCACGTCTATTTTCTCCATCATACTAGGGACTGGGGACTGGGGATTGGGGAGCCAGTCGCGTGCGGTGAGTCAAGGCAGCGCGGTTGCCTGTACCGTCTATTCGTAGTGGCGAACCCGTTCGTGAGGCGTCCTCCGCCCGTGCGAACTGGCGTGAGTGGGTAAGAGATACAGAAGTATACTCTTGACAAAGTGCCGCAGGAAGCGCATTCACCGCTCTGAACAACATCTAGTTTTGATAAATTTTATCTATTATATAGATAGGAGTGATGGTTGCTATTGTAACTATTTTCCGCTATAAAAAAGCACATAACCTTGATTTTACAGGCTTTTGGTAATTTCTCAGCCAAGGAAAAATCAGAAATGTTATCAAATACTTGCTTTTGTTATTGACTTCAGTTACAGTCAATGCAGATCCCCACCCGAAACTTGTGCTGTAATGTCGGGGGTGAGATGTCAAGTTAGAACAACGCCAATCTATTTTTTTATTCTCTTATTGAGAATATTTAGCAATATGTCTAAAAGATTACAACGATATAGTCTTGAAGAATTGTTAAAAAAATCCTGGGCAATCAAAGCAGTATTTTTTTTCAAAAAATTTACAAATCGTTTCAATTTATATCAGCTAAAGTACCCACAGCAGCGGTGGGGATTAGATAAAAAAGTTAGCGATCGCAGCAGAAATAGCAATTTCATTAAGTGGTGTAAAAAAGCTGATTGGGATTACGCGATCGCTCTTAATCAACTAAGCGTGCATTTAACTTTACAAATATTTTGGCAAATTGGTATTGACTTTTTAGCAAAGCTAATTAAGGAGTTTATTTTCTCAACGTGGCATAAGAATATACCTTTAGGTGTAGAGACAAATGTTGTAGTAAATTATATTCATAGATTAAGAGATAATTTAAATAAAAGCGTTATTTTGATAATTTTTTGTGATAATTATCACAAGTGTCTCGATAGCTTCAGCAAGCTGAAAGCTAGATACTGTCTAGATTATCAGGCAAGGTTCAATATATTTGACTTTGGCAGTGTAACAAACTTTATAAAGTACAAGTTTCTGCCATTAAAAATTCATGAACAGCCAGATAGCATTGTATACAAAATAAACATTGCAGTCCAGAAAGTATCTATTTGTACGTTTAGCTCTCTTGGAGAAAATATCTTCAAAAAAGAGACATTTCCTATAAATGATGTTATAAAGTGGCTACCAGGTTTGAGGTGGGGAATATACATCTTTCCTTCATTGTCTTGCTTGGTATCAAAGGCAGCAGTTTATGATTGATGAGCATTGGAAAACATTGTTAAGAGGAAAATTTTGTCATGAAAATAACACTTTCATTTAGAGAACTTTTGTTTATAAAATACACAATTCAGTACAGGTAAATGACTCATTTCTTTTGTTCCGACCATTCCAAACAAGTAGGAGAGGATGTTATTGGTAGCGCCACCAACTACCAAACTTATGTTTTAATAGAGTGTCCCCCACCTTGGCATTCCGAAGCTTTGAATTCCAGATGGGTGCCAAATAGTCTGAAAGTTTTAGTAGAAGAGGTGAAGCGCACTAAACAGCCGATAAGATTTCTCTTGATTGCTAATAATGAATCACACAAAATAGACCACACCACATTGTTGATTTATCATCAACAAGAAGGTCTTGGCAATGGATATCGCAAACAAGAGTTTAAACTGCCAAATATTGAGCAAGCAGCACCTACTATCAGAAAATGGTTATCGGGTAGCACTCCCAAATATGAAGTAAAAATAAGTGTAACCAGAGATATTTTAGTGTGTACGCACGGTAGCCATGATATGTGTTGTGCTAGATATGGCAATCCGTTTTACTATCACGCAGACGCTACTATTTCTGATTTGGGTTTGGATGAGGTGCGGATTTGGAAATCAAGCCACTTTGGTGGACATAGATTTGCACCAACAGCCATAGACTTACCAGAAGGAAGATACTACGGTGCGCTAGATCAAGAGTCATTCAAGTCGATTTTGACGCGCAGTGGTGATATTAATTGCTTGAATAAAGTCTATCGAGGTTGGGGTATTTTGCCACCTGCGATGCAAGTTTTGGAAAGAGAACTGATTCTTCGCTACGGATGGGATTGGTTTGACTGCAAAGTGGCAGGCAAAATCATTAAGCAAAGCTTAGATAATTGTACAATTGAAGCAGAGCTAACTTTTGAAAAACCGTCTGGTTCTCTCTACACTTATCAAGCTCGACTTGTCAAAGACGAAAGCAAAACTAAGGAATTGAAAGGTTCTTGCAATGCTACGAAAAAGTCAGTGTTAGCCAAATATGCTGTAGCTAGTCTTAATCTTCTTGCTAGCAAGGTTCCTGCTTATTGTGCATTGCCAAGCAGGTAATGTACAGATAATCAAAGGGTTTTCATCTACAACAAATCTGAGTAACTTGTAAATTAAAGTACTAGTTTGCCCGATCAATATCTAAATTTTTGTGTTTAACGTAGTAAGCGCTGTACTCGCTTCCATAAAGCGCTGAAGCGCTTACTACGAATTAAGTAGTTCCTAACATTTGTAAGTTGTGCAAAGTGGCATAAAGTCCTTGTTGTTGCATCAATTCTTCATGGCTTCCCTGTTCGATTAATTCTCCTCGCTTCAAGACAAAAATTCGATCCACATTGCGAATGGTAGACAGACGGTGAGCGATAATAATTGCAGTACGTTCAACTAAAAGCTGATTTAATGCTTGTTGAATTAAAGCTTCTGTGCCTACATCTAAACTAGCGGTTGCTTCATCTAGTACCAAAATTTGCGGATTGCGAATTGCAGCTCGTGCAAAGGCTAAAAGTTGCTTTTGTCCGCTAGAAAGATTTGTCCCTCTCTCCCTAAGTTGGGTATCATAACCTTGGGGGAGATTTTCAATAAATTCGTCAATGTTTGTTTTTTGTGCTGCTTGTTGAATTTGCTCAAAGGTGTAGCTGTCTCCTAAAGTGATATTGCTTTTAACATCACCTGCAAACAAAAAGCCTTCTTGCAAAATTACTGCCATGTACCGTCGCAGTTCTGCTTGAGGTACTTCTTTAATATCTACACCATCTATCAAAATGCGTCCTCTACTGGGTTCGTAGAGACGACACAAAAGACGGATAATCGAACTTTTACCCGCACCGGTCGGACCAACTAATGCTATTTTCTCACCTGGATGAATGGTAAAGTCTAAGTCTTTAATGACATATTCATCGTCTTTGTAGGCAAACCAAACATGTTCAAAACGGATTTCTCCTCTTGCAGACTTTCCGTTTGCTGTTTGAGGATTTAAGTTCTCTACGATATCGTCGATATAGCCGAATTCTGATTCTAAAAAAGAGTATCGCGGATTGGTGCGATCGCGTATTTCTATTGGTTCATCTAAAATATCGCTAACCCGCTCAATCGCAGTAAAACCAGCTTGAATTGTCGTGAATTTTTCTGCAAATTGCCGCAATGGATCGAACAATCGCTGGGCATAGAAAATGAATGCAGATAATGTCCCAAATGTCAACTGTTTATCTAATAATAACAAACCGCCGACACATAAAACACTGGCGATCGCTATTAAAGAAATCCATTCCAATGTCGCGGAAACTGCCGAATCAAAAAAGATGGTTTGATCGAGTTCCTTGACGTAATCTTTATTTGTATTGCGAAACAATTGGGCGTTAAATTTTTCCCGCCGGAATAACTGTACAACATTAATGCCGGTAATATTTTCTTGCAGTTGGGAATTAAGAACAGAAAGTTCTTCCCGCACTTTGTAATTAGCTTTGCGAAACTGTTGCTGAAAGAAAACAATTAACCAGCTGATTGGTATCAGCATCAACAGCAATAACAAAGCGAGTTCCCACTTGATAGAAAACATAAAACCGAGAATCACCAGCATTGAAAACAAATCCGAGACAATGCCGATCGCTCCAGTGGAAAAGACATCACCTAACACTTCCACATCGCTGGTGAGTCTGGTAATTAATTTACCAACAGGTGTCCGGTCAAAAAAACGTACCGCCAAAGATGTAACATGATTAAATAAATCCCGGCGAATTTCGGCGGTGATTTCTTGTCCTAGCTTCTGTACAACATAACCCTGAAAACCTGTAAGTATCAGGCTGATGCTCACCGTTAAGAGCAATAATCCTTCAACGATACCTAGCCCTTGCATTAGAGGGCGATTTCTGAGAAACTCGAAAGTGCTTGGTTCCGAGCGAATTAGGGATATGGCTTGTCCAATTAGCAAAGGTTGTATCGCACCGGCTACAGCGATCGGCACGAGTAACAACATCGAAAGCGCTAGCAGTCGTCCGCGTTTTCGCGCATAGGGTACTAAACGCAAAAATAACCGCCAGTCATTTTCACGACGACGGTTCCTTGTATAGAATTTTTTTAGAGGTTTGGTAGTGCTCATAGTAAGAGCATTATATTAATTTTTACAATCAGAAAAGCAAGCTTTCCTAATTTAACGTTAATATTCATACTCCCACATTATCCCAGAGATTGAAACCGCCATTCACCTAGATGTTAGATTGCGGATAGAATTTGCGATCGCATATCCTCAACCAACTTGTGCAAATTACCTGTATTCAGGCGATAACTTAGAGGATGGGCAATCAACCGTGCCGTGCTTTCATACAATGTCGCAATTTCAATCAAACCATTTTCGCGCAACGTCCGCCCGGAAGAAACCAAATCAACGATTGCTTCTGACATCCCCGTAATCGGTCCTAATTCCACTGAACCATACAACGGCACAATTTCTACAGGTAAATCTAAACTTTGGAAATATTCACAAGCGCAATTCACATACTTAGAAGCCACTCTACCATCAGCAGGTAATTCCAACGCCGAACGGTAAGCACTCGATGCTTTCACCGCCACAGACATGCGACAATAGCCAAACTGCAAATCAACCAAGTGAGCAACTAGCGGCTTTTTCTCCCGCAGCACATCGTAACCGACAATACCCAATTGTGCCTGACCGTATTCTACATAAACAGGCACATCTTGCGCCCTTACCAGCAAAGCTTTTGCTTTCCCCGTAGTGTCAGGAATCTGAAGTTGGCGAGTTCCGGAATCCAAAAAAGCGCTAAAATCTAATCCCACAGATTGTAACAAACGAATGCTATTTTTAAGTAGTTCCCCTTTTGGCAGTGCAACAGTAAGCATTTTTTTCTTGGTATAAACGTGCGATTCATTATTATTGAGAATATCTCTATTGCTTACCAAAAGCATCATGAGAATTTTATTAGTTGATGATGAAGCTGAACTAACCGATCCCTTAAGTCGTGTGTTAACTCGCGAGGGTTACACTGTGGATGCGGTTTATGATGGGACAAATGGTAGCCAACTTGCTTTATCTGGCAATTATGACTTACTGATTTTAGATTGGATGCTGCCGGGAAAAACCGGTTTGGAAATTTGTCAGCAATTGCGACGCACTGGTAAAGTCACACCCGTGCTATTTCTCACCGCCAAAGATACTTTAGATGATAGAGTAGAAGGTTTAGATGCTGGTGCGGATGACTATTTAGTTAAACCGTTTGAATTGCGGGAATTACTAGCGCGAGTGCGTGCTTTATTGCGTCGTTCCGGTACGGAAACGCAAACTACCACAGCCAAGCTGACTGTTGCTGATTTAGAACTTGATAGCGAAAATCAAGTAGCCTTTCGCCCAGGACGGATCATAGAACTATCAGAAAAAGAAAGTCAACTGTTGCAATATTTCATGGAAAACACCGGACAGTTGCTGACTCACGCGCAAATTATGCAGCATTTGTGGTCAGATGATGAACAACCCAGCAGCAATGTGATAGCGGCATTAATTCGCTTGCTGCGTCGTAAGATTGAGGTAGCTGGTGAAACGCAATTAATTCACACCGTTTACGGTAAAGGTTATCGTTTTGGAATTGGTAATGGATAGTGGTTAAAAGTTAGGAGTTAGGAGTTAGGAGTTAGGAGTTAGGAGTATTTTGACAATCATCAACCATCAACGCTCCAACCATCTACTAACAACTATCTACTAACAAATAACAACTAACAATTCCGAAGCTGATTAATTTGACTTTGCAGCTTTTCTCGCAATTGTTGGGCTTTTTGATAAACCACAGTTCTACTTAATTTATCGCCGTTATCCGTAGTATACAACGGCTGAATAAAGTAACGCAAATCAGTTTTATTCGCCCAAACTCCCATTGAAGGAAAGAGAATAAAGACGAACATCAAAGGAGATAAAGGCAGAAATGGTAATTTTACTAATTTCTGCAATTTGCGAAAATTTACGGCGAAAGGATGTAGATTTTCGCTACCGATGCAGACAACTGGAAGAATCGGAATTTGATAGCGATCGCTTAACTGAATAAAACTCAAATCAAATTTTTGCAACTCATAGCGCTTTGCCCAACCTTTCTGAGGTCCGCGTACACCTTCAGGTGCATATAAAATAATTTTACGCTCTTTTACCGCCGCTTCAAAGTCATCTTTTTCGGCTTTCACACCACCTAATACTTGTGACCATCCAATCGGTAGCCACCAAATCATCCAAGGATGCTCAAATAAGGATACATTCGCTAAAGGTTGTATCACCCATTCGCGTGTTTTACTTAATAAATAACCTAAACTTAAAAAGTCCCACGGAAAAGACATCCCCGCATGATTCATTGCCACAATCATCGGTCCTGTTTGCGGCAAATTCTCAACTTGTTGCAACTCTGCTTGAAAATAATTTTTAACAATTAAACTGAGAATTTCTTCTCTAAAAGCTAGTTGATATTTTGGTTCAAATTCATCAACTTCACGACGCGGTAAACGACATCCAAGCCGCAACCAGCGAATTAATACCGCGAGATAAAATCCACCCGGAATTAAAAATAATAGATACTCTAGCCAATTCCAACCATCTGGATCGGCGTGATAATGTTGCCAGTGACGGTTAAATAAAATCAGCCAACCTGGAGGATACCACAGACAAAACCAATCAAACCAGGTGAATTTGTAACCCTTATCAGATAGTTTTTCAATGTGAGGGTTTAAAAGGTTTTCAGAAGTTTGATTAACCACAACACCTCAGAAAATCACAAAATTTGGCTTATTCTAAAATTGTAGCTTTATCTGCTGAAAATTGGCATCATACTATAGATATAAAATTAATGCCCCGACACAGGTGCGGCTATACAAACAAAGCCCGCGATTAGGCGATGCTTTAGAGGTAAGTTTGTTTCAAACTGTATTTGGTATTAAAGCCCTGGCGACTATAAGTCGCGGCTATACAAACAAAGCCCACCTACGTGGGCTAAAGAAGAAATTAGATTAAAACCGGATTTGGTCTTAAAGTAAACTACTTAATTTAGGGATTCTATCAACTTTACTACCCGCTGTTTCACTTCATCACGAACGCGGCGAAAAGTTTCAATTGATTGTCCTTCTGGATCGTCTAATTGCCAATCTTGAAAAACTTCTCTTAACACCCACGCTTCGGGTAAATTCACACCACAACCACACAAAGAAATCACCGCATCAAAATCTTCCGGATGAAAATCGCTTAAAGCCTTAGAAGTTTGATTGCTAATATCAATACCGATTTCTGACATGATATCAATCGTTTTCGGGTCTACATGACTTGCTGACAATCCGGAACTGTTAACAGAAATTTTGCCTTCTCCTAACGTGCGTGCAAATCCTTCTGCCATTTGAGAACGACGAGAATTCTTCTTGCAAACAAACATCACTCGTTTCATAATCTGCGTTCTAGTAAGGTTCGTATCATTTAACATCCCGAAACCCATCCGAAAGCACTGCATACACCACCACCGCTAACTGCGCTCCCAAAATCGGTGCAACCCAATAAACCCAGTGATATTGCCAAATTCCCCCACCAAAGCAGGACCAAGCGATCGCGCTGGATTCATACTTGCACCCGTAATCGGTCCAGCGAACGCAGCTTCTACCCCCACCACCAGAGCGATTGCCAAACCCGCAAAATTGATATGTGCGCGGCGATCCAGTCCCGAACCCAAAATCACAAACATCAAAATGAACGTCAGAACCGTTTCCAGCACCAAAGATTGCCACCAATTGCCATTTAGTGGTATAGTTGCACCCATATTGGCAACTCGTCCCAAACTACTTAGCAGCAAACTTGAAGCACAAATTGCCCCCATTAACTGCGCCATAATATAAATTAATACCCGCCGCTATTGATTCATTAACAACCAGAGTCGCAAGAACGCGCCGATAAAATCTGATTCAAGCGGCTGTACTCTGCTAAATACTGTTGTAGAACAGCGAATTGAGGCGGATTGAGACTGTAATAAATCCAACGTCCTTGTTGGCGGGAGTTAACTAAACCCGCTTCTTTCAAGGTTTTTAGGTGAAAGGAAAGCTTAGATTGTGTCACATTCAAAACTTCGCACAAATCGCATACACATAGCTCTTGTGTTTGCAATAGTTGCAATACCTTCAACCGCAGCGGATCGGAAAGCGCATGAAAACCGGCAACTATATTTGTTTGGGAGGTTTGCATTGAATTTTGACAAGGGTACGTCTCTATTGTGAACCACAGATTCATCTGCTACAGGGTGCGGTTAATTATTCTTTTTCCTCACGCACTCACCTTTAGGCATTCCCGTAGGGTAGCTAACATCTTACACCATTCTCAATTAGCGTCCAGACTCGCCCAGAGTTAAAACTCACAGGCTTTTAGCTCAAGTCCACGCTTTGTGGACTAAAACCTTTACCTAGTCGTCTTTAGACGACTTTAACTATTAACCTCAGAATTTATTCTGAGGCGGTTGTTGGGATTGGTAAAATACACTCAAACTATCCGCATTATTGGGCACCGTTTATCTTGATTGGGAATGGGTTGTAGTATGAATAAGCCTCACCCAAAGGCGAGGACACTTCTGTGGGCGGCTCGGCCACGCCAGTCGCCACAACGGGGGGAACCCCACGCCAGTCGCCTCAAGTCAACGAGTTCCACCTCTTAAGCTTTGCGTCGTTCGCGCAGCGTCTCCCAAAGGGAGATGGGAATCTCGTTGACCCCGAAGGGGTCGGGAAACCCGCCCAGGCGAAAGCGGCTCCGCAAGGCGCTGGCTCGACTTGAGGAACGTGTCCGTCGCAGAGGCGCAAAGAAGAGGGTTATTATGTAGATACGACGGCTTCTGAGTGATAGCGGATACCGGCTTGCTGAAAACGTCGCATCGCTTCACCCAAGCGATCGCAATCCGCAATCAAGCTTATCCGCACATATCCTTCACCGGCAATTCCGAAAGCGTTACCCGGTGTCACTACTACACCAGTTTGCTGCAAGACATTCAAAGCGAAATCTGTTGAACCCATACCAGGGGGACACGGAACCCACAAATACATCGTCGCTTTGGTTTTGGGAACATCCCAACCTAAGTTTCCTAACTCTTGAATTAAAAAGTCGCGACGGGTACGATAGCGTTGCTGGACTTCATGCAAGTATACATCAGGCAGTTGTAAAGCCGTTTCTGCTGCGGTTTGCAAAGCGGCAAAAATGCCGTAATCCAAATTGGTTTTCAAAGTCCGCAAACCTTGAATTACATGGCGATTTCCTACCACAAAACCGACGCGCCAACCTGCCATATTATAAGTTTTAGAAAGGGTGTGAAACTCTACACCGATTTCTTTCGCGCCGGGAATTTCTAACAAACTTGTGGGTTGATAGCCATCAAAAGCTAATTCAGCATAACATAAATCGTGTACCAAGAGGATTTCATGTTTCCGGGCGAAGGCGACGATTTCCTCAAAGAATTCGCGGGGGGCAGTCGCAGCGGTGGGATTGCTGGGATAATTGAAGTAGAGAATTTTCGCGCTTTGGGCAACATCATCGGGAATTGCGGCTAAATCAATCAACCAGTCATTTTCTGGTTTGAGAATCAAGCTGTGGACTTTGCCTCCAGCGATCGCAGGTCCGCGAAAATGTGCGGGATAAGCGGGAGAAGGAACTAAAACTAAATCGCCAGGATTTATATAGGCGATCGCTAAATGTGTCAATCCCTCTTTAGAACCAAGTAGCGGCAAAGCTTCGCTATCTGGATCGAGAATTACACCATAGCGCCGATGATACCAATTAGTAATGGCACGCCGAAAGCTCGCAGTGCCTTCAAACGGTGGATAACCGTGATTGGCGGGATTTTGCAAAGCAGCGATCGCCGCTTCTACAACTGGTTGCGGTGTCGCACCATCGGGATTTCCCATCCCCAAATCAATCAAATCTAATCCTTGTTCCCGCGCTTTCGCTTTCAGTTCATCTAACCGTGCAAATACGTAAGGTGGTAGTTTTTGTATACGTTCCGCCGGGACAATCCAATCCAAACTCATTCCTGAACCTCGTCAATTCCCCTTATTGATACCCGCAAAGCTGTAGTATCTATTGGTGCAGTGGTGGAAACCATCGCTGCCATCAACTGTTCCAACGCCACTTTAAATGGTAGTCGATGGATGTCAGAATTAGGCGCTAGAGCAATTTCTGCGGCTGTTTGCAACTCACCTAAAGTGATGTTGCCCAATCCTAAATCGCTCAACTTTTGCGGCAACCCGATTTCTGTATAGAATTTCAACAACTGTTGCCTTGCGGCAGCAGCTAGCTGCGAACCCTGTACCATTTCTTCTAAACGTAGTTGCACCAAGATACCGTAAGCGACTTTTTCGCCGTGAATACTGTCGTGTTTGCAAATGTGGGTTAAACCATTATGCACTGCATGTGCCGCAACAGTACGACATTGTGCCCCACCAATTCCGCCAATTACCCCAGCGAGTAAAACGGTAGCGTCTACAACTTCTCGCCAAACCTCGCTTCCTGGGGTTTGCAGGGCTGCGGCTGACTTTTGAAACAGAATATCCCGCAAAATCCGCGCTTGTTGCACTGCGGATATAATTAAGGTTTGTTCTGAGTGTCCGCTGCTAACAGAGGCTTCGTACCATTTAGCGATCGCATCCCCAATTCCCGCTACCAAAGTACGTTGCGGGGCAGTTTCAATTAAATCATAATCGAGTATCAATAAATCGGGACACTGAGAAAGCGCCACATCATATAAAAATGCGCCCTTGTCAGAGTATACGTTTGAAAGGGCAGTCCAAGCGGCACAGGTTGCGGCTGAGGTAGGAATTGTGACTACGGGTAACTGTAATTGATGCGCGATTAATTTAGCTGTATCGAGTGCTTTGCCACCACCAACACCGATAATGACATCAGCAAGATGTTCTTTAGCCGCTTTGCGTAAAGATTTTAAACTATCTTCACAACAATCTGCGCCATAAGATGCTTGAGCAACCTGCAATTGCTGTAAAACTGGTTGTAAATGAGTTTGGATTATAGCGAGAGTGCGATCGCCTGCTAAAATTAACGGACGATTTCCCAAACGAGAAATTGCTTCACCGCAAGAAGTCAACGCACCCGCACCACGGATGACCTTTGCTGGTGCGATCGTCAGAGTAAATAATGAATTAGAAGTTTGAGTAGACAAAGTAGGATGAAAAATTAACTAGGCATATATTCTAGTTTGCCAAAAAAAGTTTGATATTATTTAACTTATATTTTGCACCTGCACCCTGGAGGAGCCAACAGCTAGTATCAATTTTTGGAAAAACCACAAAGTTCAATTTCTTCTTGGCTAAAAGTATCCTTCAATATCTTGCGGAGAACACGCTGAATATGAAGGTGTTTTCCAGGCTTGACCTTTGTCAGCGTCAGCAGCAATAGGTTATTCTCACCAAAACTTTCTAGTCCAGCTACTCTTGTAGGTTCCAGAACATCCTGTTCATCCACCTTTAACTGCTGTCCTACCTTCTCAACCACTCTATACACATGATCTAAATTCGAGTCATAGGAAACGCTAACTTCCACCCTTGCATATATATACTGCTTGGAGTAGTTGATAATTGATCCAATATCCCCATTGCGAATAATCTGCAATTGACCATCAGGATGTCGGACGTGAGTTGTTCGCAGTTCAATCGCTTCTACAAGCCCCTCAATATTTCTCTCTTCCACTTTCCCAACTTCAACATAGTCACCTACCAAGTAATAGTTTTCAAACAAAATCAAAAATCCACAAACGACATCATTAATCAGGTTTTGCGCTCCAAAACCAACTGCTATACCTACAATTCCTGCACCTGCTAAGATAGGCGCAGGATCGATACCAATAAGCTTGAGTATGGTAACTCCGGCAGTGAAGTAGATGAAATATTTGGCGAAACTCCGCATTAAGGGAATCAGCGTCAGCCGTTTCTGTTGCTGTGAGTCATTTACATCTGTAGTTTTTAAGTAGAACTCATCAAGAATGAAGTAAATGACTTCAATCAAAACATTGCTAATAAAATAAACCCCAATAATCTGCACAATTCTAGGGGTATAAGCACTTATCCAAGCGATAGGTTCTATTTCTGGAACAACAAGATTTATTATGCCAACATAGAGGACGTATTCCAAACATTTTTTGAAGAGGGGAATTAAGTGGCGTAAACGCTCATATAAACGCAGTAGATTGTTATAACTGGAGTATTTAAGACTCAGCGCGTCGAGAGTGTCAACGATAGTAGCAACAGCTTTAACAATGAGTAAACCAACTGTGACAATGATATATATTTTTAAGGCAATATAAAGATACTTGGGAACGACTTCTGGTAGGTAGAGAAATTTAGCGCACAGAATAGCAGATGATATCCAAAGAGTATGAATGATAATTCTTTTTAAAACCCGAAAAAAAGCCTCGGTACTTTCATCATTAGCCTTGATTTGATCGGCTTTCTTGGCGTAATCGCAAACCCAATCTATACCCCGGCTTAAGAGTGGTATGCTAAATTTAACTAGCATCAGCAAACTCACACTTTTCAAGCTCGCCGTCAATAGATTGAGCCAAAATTGAGTAGGAAGACTGCGAATAAAATTAAGTTGAAATTCTTGAATGTTTCCACCTCGATAAATCACCATCCCATTCACACCAATCAGCACAAGACACAGAATCACACAAGTGAAAATTAAAAGTCTGCTGATATTCCGACGCAGAAAGGTAATATTTGCAGTTTTTCCTTGAAGCCAAGAAACTTTAGCGAATTGCTTGAAGATGATGCCAATTAGCCAGTTAAACAGCGAGAAAATAACTATTAAAAATATGATTTCACCGAGGATAATTAGTATATTCATCTTTTGAGTATAAATATCTGAAAAAAGGCAGCTATATCCCCGACTTATTGAATAAGTCGGGGATATGGTAGCCCAGAAAAATTAATTATCGTAGGCTACTAACTCCAGAAACCACATCAACATAGACAATATCACCTGTGTGATACTAACCATCTGGATCAATTGTGTTAGCGGTTCTGTTACCTTAGCCAAAATAAAAGGATTAGAGATAGATAAAAAAGCTAAATACTTTAGACAGTAAGAGTTTTGGGCTTTTAAATCAGGTTTTAAACCCATAGCCCAAAACCTTTATTCTTTGATTAAGCTAAAACCTCAGTTTGTAGTAGTGCTTTGCGTAATGCAGTTACTGCTTCTTCTGTTTCTATCAATCTCTCGAGAGCAAGTGCAATATCATCTTCAACATTTAACAGTTTAGCTGCTTTTTTTACAGCTTCTCGCTCTTCATCTGCGTAATGGTCAACACGAGCCATTTGAATTGCATGATATAACAATGACCTTGATTTCGACCAAGTAGAAACATCAACTGTAATCTTACTCAGCAAATTTTCTAAGTCAGCATTTTTGTATTCAAATGTTTTGTATTTTTCTATTACTTCTTCGGGAGCGCCAGCCAAGCGCTGATGATTTAGTAACCAGTTAAATTCGGCTTCTGAAACTTCTCCATCTGCTCCAACAATAGCAAGCAGTGCATATCCATAGTTAAGGTATGCTTCAAGCGGAATTTCGGAAATACCTAAGTTGTTTTTCAGAAATTCTGAAGCCGGTAGTACTTCTTGAATATTGCTCATAAATTACCTCTTTAATTGTTTTGAGAATTTACTTTTTGGCAGACGTTATTTATCAGTGAAAGAATTATTGTCCAGTTTTCTTGCTTAGTGTTTACCCATTAAATCCCTCCTAAAATTGCTGATGTATTACTAATGGTATATATGCCTTTAAATCTTCTCAGAGTTAGAGCGAAAATGCAAGGACAGTTAAGACAGTTAAGACAGTTAAGATGATTAATTAGTAATCTATATTTATTAGTGATTTTTCTATAATTTTTATTGAACTAATCAGAAATTATCGTAACTTAGCATTGACAAATGAGACAATGAATGCAGTATGAAAACCAGAAAAGAATAGGCGATGGCTGCGCCAACGTCTTTGACGAACGCTAGTCAGTAGGGTGAGGCTATACTAACAAAGCCTACCTGCGTAGGCTGAAAAATTCTTAATTTTCCGTAGTCCACGCAGGTGGACTTCGTTTGTGTGCAAGATGAACCGCGACTTCAGTCGTCGGGAACTAAAAACAGCGACTTTTCACATAATCCGCCAGTCGCACAGCCAAAGCGACAATCGTCAGGGTAGGATTAGCAAAGCCACCTGTAGGGAAAACCGAACTCCCAGCTAAAAATAAATTCGAGATACCGTGAACTTGACAATTTGCATCGACAACACCCTGTTTCGGATCGTCATGCATCCGTGTTGTACCCATATGATGATGCGTGCTAATAGATAATACTTGGGGAAGTTCTCCATCCGATGCAATCTGGAATTCACCCAATCCAGCGCGAGCAACTTCTTGTGCTAAAATTGCTTGCGAAGTCTTTATACTATTAATATCAGTTTCAGTCCAGCGCCAATTTAACTGCGCTTTTGCACAACCAAGCTTATCAAGTTTACTACTAAGCATCACCCGGTTATCAGGATGAGGAGCTTGTTCAGTTTGACTCACCACTTCAAACATTGTAAACTTCTTATCTTTATTTTTCTGATACGACCATCCACCCTGACTTAAATTAGAAAACATCAGTTGCTTTTGAAAGTGACGCTTATACCATTGAAGAACAAGACTATCAAAGTCTTTAATTACATTTGCTAAATGTTTAGGAATATCTTTAGGTATTTCCCCGCGTCGAGTTGCGGCAAGCAAGATTTTTAAAGAAGCTTTTCCCGCAGTTCTAAATTCGTTATGTGCCGGAAAAATCGCCGTTGTAAATTTGTTATGTCTGGGAAAAAGTAACGCACTCATATTCAGCAATTTTTCACGACGCATAACTTCTTGAACTAAAGTAATTTTTCCCATTACAGGGACATTCTTTACCAAGCGTAAGTCATATAAAGCTGTAGAATTGAAGATTTGGGGATTATTAGGCAAAATCACACCCGAATGAATTAAAGGATGATCCATAAAGAATCTGCCTACTAAATCATTTTCATTACCTAAACCATTTTTTTGCGTTTTATTTGATAGTAATAATAACCGGGCATTTTCAATTCCCCCAGTCGCTAATATAAATACTTTTGCCGCTATCCAAAATCTATTTTGTTGCAAAGAAGCTACTTTGACACGAGTTACAATTTTCGCGGTTTCGTCAGTTTCAATTTCTACTACATTTGCATTTAGATAAGTAGTTATATTAGCTGAACGATTGATTTTATCGCGATATTCATTGAGAAAAATATCGCGAGTTCCAAACTGAAACATGCTAGTAGTTACATTATCACTTTTAAAAGGTAACTGAGGAGATTTATTATCTGACCAAGCTTCAGCCTCATAAGCAAAATTTCCGAGTTTGCAAACTGCTTGAGCGCGTTCGTAGAAAGGATTAAGATGAGATTTATTAAAAGACCATCCGCTATATGGCAACCAATCACGTTTTTCAAAGTCTATTTCGTCCAAAGGCATATGCCTTAAACCAATTTGCTTGTTATATATTTCAATACCCCAAGCATTAGCCAATCCACCATACTGACGCCGACGCATTTCATGTAGTTCGGGAAAATTATCGGCAATAGTTTCACCTTCACAAAGAGACTGTATTTCTTGATTAAATTCCAAGTCACCACTTTCTAATAGACAAACTCGAAAATCTTGCCCAATAAATTCTCGCGCTAATGTAATTCCGGCAGGACCTGCACCGACAATACAAACTTCAGTTTGAATGACTTCATCTGTAGGTAAATTACGGCTATCAATTAGCATTAAGTTAATCTCTCTATTTTTTTCGTCGGCACTGTTATAGCGATTCCCACTCAGGTGAGGTACAAAATTATATGGCGGGTTGTAGGGGCACGGCACTGCCGTGCCCCTACGGGTGTACCTCATTAAACCGAGAAACGCTATATATAGTTATCTGTTGAAAAGATTCAAAATAATTTCTCCTAATTTTTCAGATACGTAGGGTGCGTTACGAGAAGCGCTAACGCACCATTATCAAGGAGAGGAGTGCGTGATTGTTGAAATCCGTAACGCACCCTACAATACTACAAAGAACGAAGATACTTGTTAAGTAAGTGAAATGTAGTTATCAATTGAGTGCAATACACCCAGGCTGTTTACGAACCAGAAGAGAAAGCCTTAGCATTATGTACTGCATACAATTTATGACAGGGATACATTTAGTAACTTTAGATAAACTCCAGAGCGAATAATTCAGCTTATCTATAAAAAGAAGAATAAAACAGGATAAAATATTTAAAAATATACTAAAGCTTTATCTTTGGTCAGATTCCCGACAAATTGTGCGAAGTCGGGAATCTTGCAATCATTCAGTTAGGCAATTAAGCGGTTGGTTTTGGCAGTTGGGCAAATTTTTCCGGATAAATTTCAATCGCCATTTCTGAGTCTTCACGAGAAGTAAGCGATCGCTTTACCTCACCCAAGTATAGTGGCACAGAAACCCCAGCTTCTGGATGGATAATAGTACGCGATCGAATCGTCAGTTGGTTATCTCCCCGTCTAGCCAAGCGACCGTTAGAATATAGATTGCTGGCTGCTTGACGTAGAGTAGCTTCTAATTCCGTTGGGGTAATACTCGGTGGTATAGCAATTACCGCTTGTGTAGACCCATTGTCATAAACTAGAGAATACTTCAGCGCACCCGGAATTACCGTGCGGCTTAAAGGTCCCAACGAGAGTGTAAACAAACCAGCCGTCATCACCAGCATAAAGCCAGTCGCACCCACCAGCCGAAAGCGGATGCCCCATTTTAAAATAAAACCCAAGATTGCGATCGCAGCCAAAACCAAGGTAGCAATTCCTGACCATTGGGTATATTGAAAAAAATCAGCTGTTGTGAACATAACAGTTGGTTATAATGGTGTCTTTTTTTTGTTGATACACCTATTTTAGGGGGAATGGGGAATGGGGAGTGGGGGAGTGGGGGAGTGGGGGAGTGGGGGACTCCTTGGAGACAAGGAGACAAGGAGACAAGGAGACAAGGAGAATTCAAAATTTAATACTCTCCCCCTCTCCCCCTCCCCCCCTCTCCTTGTCCCCCCCTCCCCTTGTCTCCCCCTCTCCTTGTCTCCCTATTCTTTCTGGGGAATGGGGATTTTCTTCGGGGGAAAGGTGAAGAAGTAATTTTAAACATTTTTGTAGCGATAGACTACTCCACAAACACAAGAAAACAGCAACCAAGCTAGAGTATTCAACCGGAAATCAAATAAAGTTACGTCTGCCGTATTAAATAGCACCCACCCCATACAGACAAGAAGGTAACTCAAAAGTATCAATTTGTCTTCTTGGTCGATATCTTTTGACCTTCGCAAAACTTGGACACCGGCAAATAAAATCCAACCGAGTAAACCACAATATAACAGAGTACTGGGAAGCCCTGTTTCGGCGGAAAGCATCAAAAACAAGTTGTGAGGATGACCCAAGCGAATCTGTGAATGTGCTTTGTAAAGAGCAGTAAAATTGCGTAAACCCCAACCAGTCCAAGGACGCTGTTGTGCCAAACCCGCTGCAAATTGCCATTGGGTTTTTCGCATTAAGGCTGTTGGTCTATCGGGATACATTTGGTCGTTTAACCGTGCCCAAAAGAAAGCAGGAACGACTTTACGAAATATAAGTGCGATCGCTTGGGGCGCAAAAGCAGCTAACATGACGCTAGCGACGACACCAGAAACAAAAGCGATAAAAATCCGCCAACCTTGGTAAACAGCATAAGCGAAACAAGCAGCAATAGCGATCGCCCAAGCATTGCGCGAGTTAGTTAAAATCAACGCCGCGAAGTTAGGCTAACTTTGCG
>NZ_JBPAOH010000125.1:0-22800 GCF_050875635.1 Tolypothrix sp. VBCCA 56010 | reverse complement strand
TTGAAAACAAAAACTTACATAAACTGGTTATTTATCTAGTGTTACATTTTTGTGCTGTAGTTTTGCTTATTCGCGGTTTACTCGTACAGGTGCAAGATGTGAGTAAAGCTTTGAAGTAGATTTTTAGCGTATTTATTTTATAAAAAGGCGAGAACAGAAGACCATTCGACAGCCAGCAGTATGGGTTTCAAAAATGGATTATCCGGGGATACGGGTGTTTTTGTCGGGGGATGTGGATGACTGTGTTTTAAAGCTTAAAGCTGCTATATAGGACAAGTTTTTGAAACCAACTTTTGGGGGCACTTATTTTAGAACAAAAACAAAAAACAGCCGTAACACAGGCAATCATCGGCTCTTCGGAGGGAACTGTTAAGTAGTAATACTCAGTTTTGGATATCCAGAAGCGTTCGGATCTGGGCGGCTAGCTGTGGATTGACGGTGCGCTCACCCCGTTCAATCAGGGAGATGAGGTTTTGGGACACACCGAGATAACCTGCCAGTTTAGCCTGCGCCCACCCTTTGGCAATACGAGCTTCTCTAACTTGGCTGCTAGTCAAGTCGGTGTTTTGTGGCGGTGTAACCTTGGCTTTCGACTGTAATCGTTTTACCTTGGGTTTAACTTTCGACTGTAATCGTTCTACCTTAGGTTTTGCCTTTGATGCTATAAGTTCAGGGATAGGGGCTGGGGGTTTGATAGTGAGTTTGGCTCTTAGCAGCTTGTCCAAGTAGCCTTTGGGCTTCTTATCCAGTGAGTCTGGTCTTAGCCATTCGGGATAGGTTTCCGCGTCAAACACAATCTGCCAGTTTAGCTTGAGCAGTAGCTTTATGGCACTATCCCAGCGCTGCTTTAGGTCATAGGCTCTGCGAAAGTCTAACTGGGCTTTATCTATTACCGTTTTCGGGAATGCAATTTCTAATAGCTCAATTACTCTGTACTTTCCATCAAGACGAACTCGACTATCCAATGTTAGATATATAGCCAACCTTAGCGCAAGTTCATCATGGTAGGGGTCAATTTTCAAAACTTGCTGGGCTAAGTAGCCAAACTGATATAAAGCTTCCCGCGATTTGGCTCCAGCTCGGTTTAAAAAATCTTGAGTCCACAATCCTGGCTGTATTGTGATGTAAACTTCATCAGGATTGTCTATCTTTCCTGACAAATTAAACTGACCGGTGGCTTTAATCTGGACATTCCACATTCTCCCTACAGGAGCGCTACCTATAATTTCTCCTTTTTTGTTTTTTCCCTCCACCCAAACGGCTTTGACTAGCAGACAATCAAGGGCAAAGGCTGTGCTAGCAATTTCTAACAGCTTTTCTGGTTTTACTTTTTCGTGATTTTTATCCCAGCCAAATTCCTGGATGATATCGCTTGCTTTCAGGTTGAATGTGGTTTGCCAAGGGTTCTCCTGGTTCATAGCATGGGCAGCGAAAATCAGGTGTAGTTTGGCAGTTGTAAAACCAAACTTATCAATAATTTGTTGAGCTTCATCCCAAGGAAGCATGGTAATATCGCCTGGGCTACAAATGTAATGCTCAATGTAATTGTTGGGGTTGCCTTTGGCTCTATGCTGTAAACAAGCTATTCCCTCAGTATCCCTTTGCCATAAGTCTTTCCGAGTATAAGCTTCCATGCTAGAAAACATTACGGCTGATGAGGGCATAGGAACTATGGGCTTCAGCTGTGATTCGGCAACTGGTATGGCTTTGTCAAGCACATTGTCATTTGTACTTGACAATTCTGTGTTGTTTTTTAATTCCGTCGTAAAGCTCTCTACTATCTGCGTGGCGACTTCTTCCACATAGACTTCATCTTCAGCTCTCTCAGGCTGTTTCCATGTATCTCTTATTATCTTGATAGCCGCTTTTATAGCTATTTTTTTAATGCCCTCTGAGAAGTCATTCCGTAGCGCCATTATTAGTTGTTTCTTATCAAGGAGCAAATTTGGATCAGCTTTCGTCACCAGGTTACTAATATTGATTATACCAGAGTTGTTTGAGTTCGGCTCGCTCTGGGGTTTTTTGTGTTTATTGTTAGGATTTGTATCCTCTGCCATAACATTCAAAAATTTAGCAGCGGGGCTTGAATAGTTAAAAGTATAATATGTTTCACAATTTAATTATTTTGTGAATTGAAGATTTTTTAAAATCATTTTTCCTCCTCTGGTTCGTCGTTTAAATTTTGTTCTAAACGTTAACTTTTTCACGAGTGAAATCGGCACGCTGCCAGCACAAAGTAAATTGCTGGGCAATTCGGTAGCTGCGATCTGCGATCAAAGCTCTTTACCCGCACACGCTCATAGCGGACGAGGGGCGCGAACGCTATCGCGGGTGGCTGTGGCAGTGATAAAAGGGTAAGCGGGTTAATATTTACTACATTCATTGCTTTTCATCTTTTTTATCCTTGTTCTTTCGGTGTTCAGCTATGGCTTTTTTGACTACTACCCGTGTTAGCTGGGGTATCGTTAAGAACTCTTCTTTAGCCCATACTTCTAGATAATCAATATCGTCTTGGTCTAGCCGCAGGGTTATGCGAGGCTTTTGGGAAGGCATTTAACAAGTATCTATAGGTTTGTCACTTGTTTAGAATTATCTCCCTTACTCGTCTTTTAAGAATTTAACTCGCTACCTGTTGACTTAGTGACGCACCAATCGTTACTATAACATCAACAAGCCAAAAATTAGTACACAACAAAGGCAATAGATGCCGGAAAGTGCTATAAGGCTTAACCAAAAAGTGATTCCGCAAATAAGACCGGATTTGAGTCAAATTAATTCAATCCCGGCAAAATCAGCATCTTGAATAAATTTGAACTATGACATTGCTATACAAATCTGCCGAAATTTGGCAGAAGCAGCTAAATTCTGCTGCCAATTTAAATTCGCGTGAGTTTATCTGTGGGAAAGACCCAGGAGCGGGTTACGGGAAAGCGATTTATGGTGATCTGACGGTGGTTGTGCCTGCCGCATATTCACTATTACGGAACCGGAATATCCGCCACCACGAAACCATCAGTAAGGATGGTGCTTGGGTTCGGTATGTGTCCGGTTCTCGCAAAGACTTAACCGAAGTTCAATTCTTCTGGGGAAGTGCTGCGATCGCGCAACCAGACCACATCCTTTTACATGAGGACAAGGGACAAAAAGCCCAGTTAGCCCTTGAAAGCATCCTCGCAGACTTAGCAATTATTAACATTCCAGATGGTTCTCATCTTTGGATCAGCATCTCCAATCACAACCCTGACAAGTGGGAAGCTGAAATCAAACGCAGAGTTTCTGGGATACACACCTTTTTCCACAAGCATCCCGTGTCCCGCGAGATAGTCAAAAAGACTGTCGAGATTGCAGTTGCAGGCGTTTATCCAGAAGGTTTTGGAAGCATTGCATATTGCCTGTTTGGTAATAGCTCTCTCCAGCTAGACCCATCACAGACCGCAATTTCACTCGATATCGGGTCAAGCACCTTTCTTGCAACTGTCTTCACTGGCAGCGGTGCGGTGGTAGACCGACACCTAATTGAGGGTGGTTGTGGTGAGTTGCACTCGGTAATTGCAGAAATGCTAGACAAGAGAAACGACTTTGCCAGCCTTCTCTCCAAGGATGTAAAACACAGTCCAAGCCTGATTAACCAAGGCATACTCGCTGGCACTTTCACCTACGGCGGCAACGCCATGACTGGCAAGAAATTTGAGACAGAGTATTACGAGTGCCTAGAGCAGTGGTGGGATTCAAGGATTGAGAAATTCGCCAACTTCATCACGTCTAGCAACTACCTAGACAAAGCAGCCTATCTTGTCTCCTGGGGTGGTGGCGTAGCTATAAGAGGTGTGCAGGACAAGCTGGCTTCCTTGGGCTTCACAGTTCTAGACCAACCCCAATTTATTAATTCCCAAGGCTTGAAACTACTGACTGAAATTCAAAGGGAGGACACTAATGACTAATTCTTTCGATTCTCGGCGCATCACCATCAGCTACTTTGCTGCTGAGGAAGTCTGCAAAATGTTCGGCTTGCCCTTGGATGTGCCATCGCAAGCACTGGGCAGTGCAGTTGAGAAACTGATTTTCAAAAATGGAAACCTGCCAACCGCCCAACCACTAGCAGAATCAAATGCGCCTCCGTCAAATGTGCCTAATAAATCAGCCCTAGCAGCTATGGCGAAGGCGTATCAACCCAACAAAAACCAAGAGGCAGCATGACACCGACCACTACCCTCACTCATCACCCAACAATTGCGACTACTGACCGAAATCTGCACACACCCTGACTTTCTGGCAATCAAGGACGATGACGAAGCGATCACAAGCCACCGACCAAAGTAACTGCGATCGCCCATCAATCCCTCGAAGAGTGCATCTCCCTGATCGGAAATTACACAAAGGACATAACTATGATGACAAAACCTGTAACCTATTTCACGTCTAGCAACCAGATAGATAAGCTTGTAGAGCGCTTTGGAAGTCAGCTTGACCTGCTAGACCGTGAGCAAAAACTCGAATTGCGAATTGTTCTGACTCCTGTTTGTGTTTGGTCAAGAACAAATGGGTGAGAGCTACTCTCTTAATGACGCTTGGTTTGACAGTTTGCAGACGTTGATGATTGAAGATGCAGAGCTAATGGAATGTTTATCCCTACTTCAAGGCATCAATATTAGCGATGCTGAAGGCTTGCAGGAGGCTCTTTTAGCTCAATGCAGGCATGGCAACGCCAGACTTAAAAACGCCGTAGAAACCACCACAGAGGCACTTGTAGGGCGAGGTATTCCCCATGATTTAGCCTGTGAGGTTGCCATTATCACGCATAAGGTTGACTCGATGCGCGATCTGCGCTTCGCAGCAGCGCTTCGCTATCGCACTTTAGAGGAACAGGCAACCGTAGCCAACGCACATAAAATGCTGATTGTCAACTAACCCAATTATCCTTCTTGAGAAAATTTATGGACTACCAAGACAGACAGGAATTTAACACTGACAACTACAAGGTTGAGCCGACCGTCTCCGAGGTTAACACCTCCAATTATGGGGATGACCCGATGAGCAAGGTGTTTGAGACTCAGCCAATCCTGGAATGGGCTAGCCGTACCTTTTTCGGCGTAACTGGGCATGACATGCTGATTGATCTGGATCGGGATGCTTTAAGGCAGGCAGGGGATGCACTCCAACAAAGCGATCGCTCTTGCAAAACTTTGAAGGGCTTAGAAAAATCTAACGCTCAAATGGTACAAAACAAGGTTAACGCTGCAAAGTCAATTGCGTCCATAATCACCGAACGTCTTAATGGGGCGCGGTCAATCATGGATTCTGCCAAGGATGTTTACCTGGCAGGGGCAGAGTTTAAAGCAGATCATCGCAAAATTCAAGTCCAAACACAGTATGGGGTGCAAAGCATTGAGGCACAAGAAGCCAGCGATTTAATTCTAGAAAGAGCGCGGTTTTTGAAAGAGTTAGCCCAGATTAAAGTCAACCATGACAACAGGTTAACTGAGGCGGTGAAGACCGACGATGCAACCCAACACGCCCTAAGAGCGCAAGTTTTCAGAGAGCTTAACACCGAATATGTGCGCCACCTGCAAGCACTTGGACGCTATGGGACACCAGTACAAAATGCCCTGCCCACTCCCCCTATGCCCGTTTATGACACCGTTAAACCTCAAGGTGGAGGGATTGGACAGTTTAACAGCTTAATGCGAAACATGGCTGGGGTATTTCGTCGCACACTTGGCATCTAGATAAAACAGATAACCCGTGGTGTAAGTTGAAAGCCTCACCACGGGCATCATCCACAATTAACTGAGAATTATGAACAGTCAAGAATTTAACGCATTTTCTGGGTTGATGGGGATAGGGACAAACCCAACAGAAGCCCCGGCATATGACGTACCTAAGACCCAACACCCATCAGCTAACTATTACGACGCTCCCACTTACAGGGGCGAAAATTTGGCAGATTTAACCGACGATGAGAGAAATGCTGAGTCTGTTGATAGGTCAGAGATTGATGACATCAAGTCAACAGGCAATTTAACTGAGGCGATCGCCTTACTGGGGACTGGCGCATCAATAACAGTTGCCTTAAGTGCCTACTCTAATCCTGGCTTTGGTTTGGGGGTTAGTCTTGTAGGCTGCCTGGTTTTTGCAACTGGCGCAGCGGGAAAAAACGGGAAAGCTGACTTAGTTCGTACTGGAGCTATGGCGGTAGGGGCAGGTTTTGGGGTTGCTTCTGTTTGCAATAGGTACAGCCAAGAGCAGGCGATCGCCACTGTCAACACTGCGGTAGAACAGTTTGAAATTCCCCCTCAGCCAGGTAGTACAGATATACCTAGCTGGGCAATAGTGGCAATCATCGTGGCAGGACTGGGTTATCTGTGGTGGATGAAAGCTTACTCTACTAAGGCTTCTAGCACCAACACTAAAAATAATCTGCCTTTCTAATCGAGCAATTAAAAAAGGGGAGTTATGCTCCCCTCTCATTTTTCCGCGCAAGCGAGCGAGAGCTAAGAAAATTATGCAAGACTTTAACCCGAATGACGGCAACCCAGAAGACTTAGAGCAACTAAGAGCGCGGCTAGAAAGTGCCTTATCCCACCCTGAAAATGTGGATGCACTAAAACCAGAATTGGAACGATTAGCCCAGCTACAAAAACAGCAGCAAACACACTCACTTTTCTCACAACCTCAACCCCTAAAACCTCTGCCCTTGCCGAGCGCAAACCTGTTTGCTAAGGGATGCTTGCTAGTGAGTGTGCTGTTAATTGGAGCGGCGATGGCAACCCCAACCAAGACCAGTTACGATGTTTGCTTTAACCCGAAACCACTACCCAATCAGCCGCAATGCTTAGGGGCGAAAAAGTACCGGATTGATGAGGACAAATTGAGCGAAATTACCCAACATTCAGGGGTACACGCTATTAACCGCGTTCAGGGGCATCCAATGCTTGCTATTAGTTTAGGCGTGATTGGAACAGTTTTTGCAGGCGCGGGAACGCAAGCAACACGGGAAGCTTTGAAGGTGAAAACTAGTAGTGTAGTTAGCGATCGCCTTAAGCGCCGGCACGGGTGGACACAGGAGAAAATCCAAGCTGATGCTAGCGTGAAAGCATCCCACGAAGCAACCCAACACGGGGTTAATTATATAGAAGTTCATAACGCCCACACTCTGACTGCTGAAAGCGCTTTTCTTGAGTTTGCTTCTTTACATCAAGCGATCGCCTCATTACCGCCGCAACTGCAAGACCAGTTTGTAAACTTCCTGGCTCTCAAAGAAGCCGAGCAACAGGCGCAAGCTCAGATGCAAGCGCAGTTACACGCACGGCAACAAGACCCCCTAACCCAACTATTCGGCACAACGCGCTCGTCTCCCGAATCTTCATCGCCAGGTCAATCAGAGCTTTCAAGCCCAGCATCACGGCTAACCTCTACGGGCGGAGCAATAATTGAGAACTTGGTAACAGCGGACCGCTCAATCATCTTTTTGGGTGTACCAGGTAGCGGTAAAAGCGTCTCAATGCGGGTCTTAATTGGCAGGATGCGAAAGCTACATGGGGAGAAACTTGAACTTTATGCCATCGGTTCTAAGGGCGGTGACAGCTTTGCCGGGATAAAAACCATATCCTACTCTGGCAACCTGGAAGATGCTTATAACACTCTAATAAAGGTGTATGCCGAGCATCGTCACAGGCAGGACAATCTACCTGCTAACCAGCGTCAGAAAATAGGTCATGCTCACCCAATCTGTTTGGTGTTTGATGATTATAAAAACTTCTGCGATCGCATGAAGACTGCTGAGGGGAAAACCAAGGTTAGCTTTCCTGGGTCAATCACAGAAATTGAGCTTAGTGACGCATTTAGTAACGCCATGAGCGACATTGCCTTTAACGGTAGAGAAGGCGGTATTAAACTTATCATCGGCACTCAAGCTAGTAACGTTACAGACCTACCTTTTTTAGGCTCTGCTCAGGCGAGAGAATCTGTTATTTTATGCTACCAAGCTAGACAGAATCCAGACAAGAAAGCGAATGGGTTTGGTGTGATTGATGGGGTGTTAAAGAATGCGAACGTGATAGGAGACGCTAAGACTCGACAGGACTTAACCGCACAATACCCCAACGTTAAAACTGCCTCTATTTCTACTAACCAACCTGTGATTTTATCCTCAGTTACTGATGACGGGATGTGGGCATTAGGACTTGTACCAAACCTCACCAAAGAGGATGATGAATTAGAGGCAAGTTATGCCGAAGTTAATGATATTAACGATTCACCTGATGAGTTAGAGACAGACGTTGAGGAAACGAAGTTGTCGGCAGAGGCTACAGCTTTACGTAACTTTTTAGTAAGAACCAACCGCAAACAATCCTCCATTAGAGAGCTAATATCTAACTTTAAAATCAACGGTAAACGATTTAACACCAATGAAATTAAGCGGTGGCTGAATGAAATTGTAGAGGCAAATATAGCAGCTTGGGTTAATGAGGGAGAGATTGAGCTAAAAGATTTTTAAAGGGATTTGCTGTCTGCTGTCTCCCCCAAATACACCTCGTTTTGAGGTGTATTGCGCCCTCTCTAGACAATAGACAGCACAGACAGCAGACCCATAAAACTTTTGCTATAGCTTGTTGGATGTCAGCAGACGGACAGCAGACAGCACTTAGACAGCATCTGGACAGCAAGCGTGATGCTCCCGACGCAACATTCTTTGGAACACATCTTAGACGCACTGGTTAATGTCAATAAAACCCAAATAGTTAATCCACCGGAAAAAAATGAAAGCTAAATTATTGGATTGGATTGAAGTTACTACTGTTTCACTTGGAGTCTCAGGAGCAATAATGATTATGGTAGGGGGAGGCAGTTGCTTGTTAGGGCTTTCTGGCAAAGTCATTAATAACTTAAGTCAAGCATTAGAAGCACAACAACTAATTATCAAAAATATGATGTTCTATGGGGCAGTTTCGACATCGACTGGACTGTTTTTAGTAGGGAGTGGGGTAGGCATTGCTAAGTTTGTAGGGGAAAATTTATTATATGAAGAGATGAACCGATTAGATGAGAGGTTGCAGCAGAAAATAGACCATTCCGAGAATCAATGCTTTCAATGTATATACCATTCTCCAAATGGTTACTTGCCTTGCGCGGTTAATCCAGAACAACCAGAGAATTGCCCGGACTTTGAGCGAACAATTTGAGGCGAACGCCTCCACCAAACCCAATAGAAAAGCCCCTCGGATAATGTGGTTGAGGGGCTATTTTGTTATTAAGTGTTCGGATTGTCTTTTTGCGGGTTGAGCGTTTAACGGGAGCCAGATCGAAGTATTGACGTACCCGCTCTATCATCGCCACAATTGCTGTACTGAAGAAGAAACTTCGTAGATGCGAGCTTAGTCCAAAGATTCTCCATTTATTTGAAAAACCACTCCCACTTTTCACTCGTTTTCACTTCTGGCAGTGAACTGCAAATCATTGATTTTAACCAGAATAATTGTCCTAACACCTCAATTAAAACGCCAAATATTAAATGTACGTGTATTCACATATTATAGTACAAATAAAATTGATTATGTTCAAAATTATTCAGATAATAAGTATATTTTTATCTGAATAAAAAGTAGAATGTTATTACTTACGTAAAACAAATTTCTTAATATATCCAATTGAATGACTCGTTTTATTCATGACCAGTTTGCGAAAGACTATCTCGAAGAATTATTAAAACCTTATGGGGAAGTACAAGCAGCCAGCCGTGTAGCAGGAGAAGTTCGAGAAATTGATGTTTTATTTTCTCCTTCAGCAGAACAAACCACCAATTTAGAAACATTAGGACTATTAGGAAGATTTGCGGAATTTCCTGCAATATTAGAACCATACCGCAATGCTGCGTCGAAAGAGGAAATCTGCGATTGTGTGTTGAAATTATTAGAAGTCAGAGGTGCATTACAACGAGAAGCGAATCGAAATAATACTTCTGTTCAAGACTCAACAGTACCAAAATTATGGATACTCACGCCAACGGCATCCGCAACACTGCTGTCAGGATTTGGTGCAGTTCAAGGGGGTGATTGGTTGCCTGGAGTACATTTTATGGCAGAGTATTTGCGGACAGCTATCGTTGCCATTCATCAACTACCGCGTACCCAGGAAACGTTGTGGTTAAGAATTCTCGGTAGAGGAAGGGTACAAGCACAAGCGATTGATGAGTTAGAAGCGCTACCATCAAATCACCCGTTTCGCAGAGCAACGCTAGAATTGCTGTACAACTTGCGGCAGAACTTGAGAGTAAATCAAAGTCCAGAAGATGATGATAGGGAATTAATTATGCGACTAGAACCACTTTATCAACAAGACCGGGAACAAGCCAAACTGGAAGGAGAACGCCTTGTTGTCGAAAACTTACTACGAGTTCGCTTTGGTTCATTAGATAACGAATTAAGCGCAATTATTTCACCATTATTAGCTTTATTGCCAGAAGAATTTACCCCATTACTAATGCAGTTATCGCGGGAGGAATTAATTGCTAGGTTTGGTGGACAATCTTAATATTTAATTGGTCAGTTACAACAAAAGCGAAAAATCATAAAAATAGCATGTCGGAGATATTATCCCCGACATATTTAATGCACTAAAAATAACCAAATATTTTAGGTAGGATAAACCCAACAAGCAACGGGTGACGATGCAGATAAGCGCTCTTGCTTCAAGCTAAAAACTAAAAACTTATTATAATTACAGCTAATAATTAATTCCTAATTCTTTCCACAGAGACAATTGCCCAGGTGAAATATTCCCCTTTCTTCTACAATGATATAATAAATGGCAGCTCGTGCAAACAGCACAAAGATTGTCTAATCTGTTGTCTTCGGGTGTGAAGTTTTTGTGATGGACTGTAAGTGTTAACGCCATTCTTTCAGAACGAGAAAGCCCTTTTGTGGTATCACCTGGACGGATGCACTGTAAGTTGCACTTAGAACATTTCCAATCTGCGGATTGTTTAACTTCTAACGCGATATCTGCCCAATTCTCTGGGTATCTGTTATGAGATTTTTTCAACATCTTTATGTTACTGGGTGATATAGTCCCGTCTTCTCGTTAAACTCCCACCCGATACCAGAAGTATCCTTACGCTTAGACCACCCGACAAAAAGTGGTGCTGGCTGGCTACTTCTCTCTTTGCGTACAGTTTCTACATTCACACCAAGTCTTTTAGCTAAATTGTCTTCTGTTAATGGCTGAATTTTAACACTTTGCCCTTGATAATAAGAATTGTTATAATACGATTTATTTCGCTTTGGTTGGTTGTTGAGGTTATTTTGGAGAAGGATAATTGCCTCGGCAAATTGTGCCATTCGAGTTGTCATCCCCTCGATTTTTTGTTCTAAATCGGCGAGACGTTTGGTTGAGTCCGTTCCATTGCGAGGCTCCTCACCCAACAACTGTGACTCTAAACTATCAAGTCGTTCGTAAATTGCCCCTATTGCTTGACTTGTGGCATTGTATGTGCAATCACTGCTGCTATCCAACGCCAATATCAATTCATCCAAACCTTGAAGTACCTCACTTGTGCGTCCTTGTCGGTGCAAACGGGATAATTCCCTAACTGCGGGAATTAGGGGAGTGGGGACACGCACCATTGCACTTGGTTTATTTTCATCACAGGTATCAGACATGGTGATATCGCACTTGATAGCTCTGCTATCGATATCGAATAGATAGCATTGATATCACAATATCAGGAATTGGATGCTTAAAGCATTATTTGATTAACTGTAGGAGCGGGACTCAACCAGGGGATTGTATTGTATTTATTGATTGCTAGTCAAATTTATCGCGTACTGCCTACACCTTTCTAACAAATCAAAAACGCCAGTGCAGTCAAAAAGTGCTGGTGTTTGAAACTGGCAGCGAGTCAGGAAATTTAAGAAGCGAGTACGAAACCAACTCCGACCCCAAAAACTTACAACGTTTGCGGCGTGAGTTTTAAAGCAACGACCTGGCGCACTCGTAGCAGCAAGCCATATCACGCCCGCTTTTTGCTCAGTAATGGAGGTAGTGTCACAAATAGACAACTCCCAAAATTTTTTATAAATGACACGCTAACATAAGGATAATTAACAGGTTGCATACATCCTTCTATACAAAAACCTTGTGTTACTGATTCCTCTTGATAAGCTAATTGAGGCAATTACTGGTATCGCAAATCCTATTCTCAAGGACAAGCTTCAACGCAATGAGACCGTTATCAAATTATTAAAGCAATTTAACCTTGATCCTGAGCATCCTCCCGCTGATTTTAGTGGTGTTTACGCTTATACCTTGGTAGAATACGGCGTTGGTAAACCCAAGGCATTCCTAAAACTTTTCCGCGAAGAAAAAATCAAACAAGCTTTCCGTAAAGCACTAGACCACAACAACCCTTCAATTCTTCTGTCTGAAGTTGATGTTTTTCTCGATACCTATGCCTTGGGTGATGAAATCAAAACCTTGGGAATTAACATCAGGCGAGAAGTCGCTGCCTTTGCCACAGTTTTTATCGAAGTTGCTAAGCGCAGCCGGACACCTGCTGATGTTTTGATGAACCAGCAGATAGGTTCGTTACATAAAAGGATAGCGAGTATTCAAGAACAGTTGGAAAGACTGCCGACACTGGAAGGAATGAGAACAGAGATGGCGCGGTTGGCAGCACAAAGTGTCGAGACGTCCAATGGAAAGTCTTTAAATGAAAAGAAATGTAAAGCCATAGCTTTAGCCCAGCAGATGCAAGGCTGGTTTGAAACCTTGGGCTACCGCTTTGAAAAGTATGAAGTTTGGGAAGACAATTATTTTGAGTGGATTATTGATATTCCGGCACGACGTAATCGATATGACCGGATTCTTGTACGTGGAATTGAGGGTGAGGGAGGACTGAGTGATGTGATGGCTTTGCGTCAATCTGTGGAGGCGCAAAGAACTGATGAAGGTTGGTTGGTAACGGCAAGGCGAATTTCACGGGCGGCGCGTGATGAAGTGGAGAAACCAGAAAATCGCCAGCTTGATTGTTATACTTTTGACGAACTGATAGATCAGGATGCTGACTTCGGTGATTATCTCGACTGGCTAGAAGCGGAAGTTAAACGACGAGAAATCGACAAAAAATATGTGGCGTTGGCTTGCAGCAAAGAAGAATTTGACTCACTTAGCAAGCGCAGGATAGGAGTCAGTCGTTACGATGAACGCGACGGCTGGATTGATGGTTATCTTGATGTGTGGTTAGATGACCCTGCTAAGGAGCATATCTCTATTTTAGGGGAATTTGGCACTGGAAAAACTTGGTTTGCTTTTCATTATGCGTGGATTGCACTACAACGTTATCGAGATGCTCAAAGACGTGGCGTTGAACGTCCTCGGCTTCCTCTGATAATTACGCTGCGCGACTATGCCAAAGCACTGAATGTTGAGAATGTTCTGGCAGGTTTCTTTTTTACGCAACACAATATCCGCTTAAACAGCGAGGTGTTTGACCAGCTTAACAGCATGGGTAAGTTGCTGCTGATTTTTGATGGCTTTGATGAAATGGCAGCAAAGTGCGATCGCCAACAAATGATCAACAACTTTTGGGAATTGGCGAAAGTCGTCGTTCCCGGTGCTAAAGTTATCCTGACTTGTCGCACCGAACATTTTCCAGAAGCAAAAGAAGGACGTGCTTTACTCAATGCGGAATTGCAAGCGTCTACCGCCAACCTGACAGGTGAAACACCACAGTTTGAAGTGCTGGAATTAGAAAAATTCAACGACGAGCAAATCCGGCGAGTGTTGTCATTCCAAGCTGAATCTACCACAGTTGACCAGGTGATGGACAATCCACAACTGTTGGACTTGGCACGTCGTCCGGTGATGACAGAGTTAATTTTGGAAGCATTGCCAGATATTGAAGCAGGTAAGCCAGTGGATATGTCGCGGGTTTACCTGTATGCAGTGCGGCGCAAGATGGAACGAGACATCAAAGCAGAGCGAACTTTTACTTCTTTGGCAGATAAGCTCTACTTTTTATGTGAACTTTCCTGGGAAATGCTGTCTACTGACCAGATGAGTTTAAATTATCGCCTTTTTCCCGATAGAATTCGTCGCTTATTTGGTGATGTTGTTCAGGAGGAGAAAGATTTAGACCACTGGCATTATGACATGATGGGGCAGACAATGCTGATTCGTAATGCCGATGGTGATTATACTCCCGCGCATCGTTCGCTGTTAGAGTTTTTTGTGGCTTATAAATTTGCGGCTGAGTTGGGGGCGTTGGCTGATGATTTTATTGAATTGGCGCAGGGGCAGTTGCATATAAATAATGATGCAGCATCAGTTGATTACACTTGGTCATTTTATTTTCAGCGACAAGTGGACGAGGCGAGGGGGATTTTGTCAAGTGCCCCACTGAGGAGATTTGCAAGTGAGTCGTTGGAGAAGTTGAGGGAGAGTTTTGGGCGATCGCCGCTCACAAAAGCGGTGATGGATTTACTTTTGCCGATGCTAGAGACTCATTCCCTGATCACTTCTTTACCGCTTCATCCAATTCTCAAAATTCTTGAAATGACAAGAGGTAAAACAGAAGCTGAGGTGGGTTATATTGGAGGAAATGCGGCGACGCTGCTAGTGAAGGTTGATAAGGCTGCATTGGAAGGTAAAGACCTTAGCCGTGCTGTGATTAAAGGTGCTGATTTTACTAAGGCTAGCCTGCGGCGCGTCAATTTTGCTGAAGCGAACCTGGTTAAATCTGTTTTTCCCAAAGTTTTCGGTGCGGTTTTTTGTGTAACGTTTAGTCCAGATGGCAACTTGTTTGCTACAGGTGATGCTAATTGTGAAATTAGCTTGTGGCAAATTATTGATAACAAACAAATTTTAAGACTTCAAGGGCATAGCGACTGGGTACGCTCAGTAGTTTTCAGTCCTGATGGTAATACTATAGCTAGTGCTAGTTATGACCAAACACTTAAGATATGGGATACTCGCACAGGAGAATGTCTGAAAACCTTGTATGGGCATACCAGTAGGATAAATTCAGTGGCGATGCATTCCAATGGTCAAACTATAGCTAGTAGCAGTGATGACAAAACTGTGAAGCTATGGAATATTCATACAGGAGAATGCCTAAAAACTTTACAAGGACATACCAGTAAAGTTCATTCAGTAGTCTTCAGTCCTAACGGTGTCACTTTAGTTAGTAGTAGTAGTGACAAAACCCTGAAGCTATGGAATATCTGTACAGGAGAATGCCTGAAAACCTTACAAGGACATATAAATTCACTAGGATTTGTGGTTATTAGTCCTGATGGTATGACCCTTGCCAGTTGCAGCAAGGACAAAACAGTGAAGCTATGGGACATCTCCACAGGAGAATGTCTGAAAACTTTTCAGGAGCATACCGATTGGGTACGCTCATTAGCAATTAGTCCTGATGGTATGACCCTTGCCAGTTGCAGCAAAGACAAAACAGTGAAGCTATGGAATATTCGTACAGGAGAATGCCTGAAAACCTTACAGGGACATACCGAGTGGGTAAGGTCTGTGGCTTTCAGTCCTGACGGTACCATTTTAATAAGTGGGAGTGATGACCAAACGGTTAGGCAATGGGATATCCTGAGTGGAAAATGTGTAAATATTTTGCAGGGTTATATTAGTGTCGTACGGTCACTGGCAATCAGTGCTGACGGTGCAATGTTTGCTAGTAGCAGCGAAGATCAAACAGTGAAGCTATGGGATATCCATAGTGGTGAATGCCTGAAAACCTTGCAGGGGCATATCGGCAGGGTGAATTCAATAGCAATTAGCCCTGATACTACAATTCTAGCCAGTTGTAGTTATGACCAAACAGTGAAGCTATGGGATGTTCGTACTGGAAAATGCCTCAAAACGTTGCATGGGCATAAGGGTGGTGTCAATTCAGTGGTAATCAGTCCTGATGGTAAAACCCTAGCCAGTGGTTGTGGTGATCAAATGATAAAGCTATGGGATATCCATACCGGAGAATGTCTGAAAACTTTCCAAGGACATACCGATTGGTTATGGTCAGTTGCATTCAGTCCTAACGGTAAACTTTTAGCTAGTGGAAGTTATGACAAAACAGTGAAGCTATGGGATATCTCCACAGGAGAATGTCTGAAAACTTTACAAGGATATACCGGTAGGAATAATTCTGTGGCAATCAGCCTTGATAGTAAGATCCTAGCCACTGGTGGTGAAGACCAAACGATAAAGCTATGGGATGTCCATAATGGTGAATGCCTAATTACCTTGCAAGGACATACCAGTTGGGTAGTCTCGGTTGTCTTTAGTCCTGATGGTAAGACTTTTGCCAGTGCAAGTAATGATAAAACAGTCAGGCTATGGGATATTCACAGTGGGAAATGCCTGAAAATTTTGCAGGGACACACACATTGGGTAAATTCAGTCATTTTCAGCACGGATGGTCAAACTCTTGTAAGTGGGAGTTGGGATGAAACAATAAAGCTTTGGGATGTTAACACGGGTGAGTGCCTAAAAACTCTGATAGATAGACTCTATGAGCATATGAATATCACAGGCGTTACAGGTTTAACGGAAGCTGAGAAAGCCACGCTCAAAGCCTTAGGTGCGGTGCAAGATGGAGAATAAATTAGGCGCGATATGCCAGCTATGATTATAAAGAATCTTAAATGTCGAAACTGCGATCAAGAAAATAATCAGAAACAGCCGACCTAAAGAACACAACAGCCCAGCAGTAGCATACACGACACAAGTGCGACCGCGCACATTCACTACGCGGTATTGACAATCTCTTCAATCATCCTCAGAGCAAATTATCTCAATCGTTGCTTGCTTTCCGCTCTCTTTGCTACTCGCCATTTGTCAACTACGCATTCGTGGATGGCGTACAGGTCTGGGAGTGCAGTAGTTGGCTGCGGCGGTGCTTAGTGCAACTCTAATTCTTCCATTTGTTGCTTTTTCGCCTGATTTTCTGCTCTCAGGCTACTCCCCCAAGATTACCTCCAGTTGGGCTAACTTAAGTTAATCGGTGCAAACTGTTCTTGGATGGGCGCTAACTGTGCAGCCATCTTGACAATAACGTTATTGGCAGAGTCTGGTTCCTCTGACTCGCGTTTTTCCAATAACGTTATTGGCAAAGTCTGGTTTCACCGTTTCACCTTTGACCATAACGTTATTGGCTACTTTGACACCAACGAGCGAGAAGGCGTTTTAATGTAGCTCAAGATTTGGAGTGCCGTCAGGCAAATTTTGCTCTAACTGTTTAAGCTTCTCATCAATTCTTCCCACGCTTGACGCGAACTAACATACGCTATTACCAGATGCATCAGTTATAGGCTACGGAGCGCCTGTTCCTACCAAAGACAATTGCTCGTGACCCGGCATCGTTCACATACAGCTAGCAACTTTACACTTGAGAAGAAATAGTAATACTTACTACGGAATTTTCCGCGCATCACTTAATAGCAATGTGCGGCGTAGAGTATTTGCGCTCCCGGCAGCGCTTGAAGCGCGTTCTGGAGCGGTGTTTTACTGAGACCGATCGCTCGTATGTTCTTCAACCTCAAACGGATCTCTGTGTTACAGCCAAGTGGAGCTTGGCTGGAATCCTCTGAAAGGGAATTCGGGGGGCTAGAGAAGCGATCGCATCTATAGCACTGCGGTCAATAGTGAGAACACTTCAAGTCTTTTTATGGAACAAACACAATTTAACAGCACTAATTGAGTTATCTTACCTCTATATGGGGCAGAGCCAATCAACTCACTTATGAGCCGAATAATTGCAATATTTAATCAAGCGGGTGGTGTCGCCAAGTCAACAATAACCCAAAACTTAGGCTACCATTTAGCACAACTCAAGCATCGTGTCCTCCTCATCGACATGGACCCCCAAGGCTCCTTAACAATCTTTATGGGTTTGGTTCCTAGAGTTTTAAACAAAACCGTCTATGATGCCATAGTCGAAGAACAACCCCTGTCGATTCATCAGGGAATTCATGGCATGGACTTAGCCCCCACCAATACCACCCTTAGTACGGCGGAAATGCTATTGGTCAATGCCGAACTGCGCGACTTCCGTCTCAAAGAAGCTATTGAGCCAATCCGGGACGATTACGACTTCATCTTAATAGACTGCCCTCCCAGTCTAGGACTGCTAAGTTACATTTCTCTTGTAGCCGCTACTCATGTCCTTGTCCCCATCGAAACCCATTTTAAAGCCTTTGAAGGAACAAACGAACTCCTGAAAACCGTCGCCAGGATTCGCACCAAAGTCAACCGTCATCTTGAGATAGCTGGTTTCGTTCCTACCAAATACGATTCCCGTAATTCCCAGGACACTCGCACCTTGGGAGCAATTACTGAACAACTTTCTCTTGCTGGAAAAGTCTTTCCCCCCATTCCTCGTTCCACTACCTTCGTTGATGCAACAGAAGACCGAATGCCCCTAGCCGTGTATGAGCCAAAGCATCCAGCTGTTGCCGTCCTTAAACAGTTAGCTAGCAGCATGGAGTCCTTAAAATGATCCGCAAACGCAACCAACCTCTCAAAAGTCAAATTGAAGTGCCTTGGGACCCCAGAAGCGATTTATCTGCCAACGCTGCCGCCGAGTCAACCCAGAACGTGCCATTAGAGCAGATAAGTCTCCCCCAACAGCAACCTCGGCGTTACTTTGACCCCCAAGCTCTAAACGAGTTAATCGACTCAGTCAAACAGCATGGCATCCTGCAACCCTTATTAGTGCGCCCCATTGATGAGGGTCAATACGAATTAGTGGCAGGGGAACGACGCTACCGCGCCGCAAAAGACTGTGGACTAGAAAAAGTCCCCGTCGTTGTCCGCGAGTTAAGTAACGAAGATGCTTTTCAACTGGCACTAATCGAAAACTTGCTTCGAGAAGACCTCAACCCAGTAGAAGAAACTGAAGGCATCCTACAACTGTTAGCTGTCAGATTAAAGCGGAATGTTGAGTCAGTTCCAACCTTACTGCATCGCCTGCAACGCGAATACAAAGATGCAGCCAAACTTGCCAATAACGTTATTGGCAAAAATTCCGTATCGGATCTAGACTCTGCCAATAACGTTATTGGTAAGAGTAAATCAGATGAGATGGAATCTGCCAATAACGTTATTGGCAAGAATGAATCGTCAGATCCGAACGCTGCTAATAACTTTATTGTCAACAGTGACTCGGATGAGAAACCGGAATCTGCCAATAACGTTATTGGCAAAAGTGAAGTATCGGTTCAAGACTCTGCCAATAACGTTATTGGCAAAACTGAAGTGGAGGAATCATCCGCTGCCAATAACGTTACTGTCAAAAATGAATCTGATGAGGGTGAATCTGCCAATAACGTTATTGGCAAAACTGACGCATCGGATCAAGACTCTGCCAATAACGTTATTGGCAAAACTGAAGCGGATGGATCATCACCATCCCCCAACCCGAATTTAAGTGCCAATCCAGACCTGAAGATTATTGAAGAAGTATTTACCGGCTTGGGGACAATGACCTGGGAGTCCTTCGTCAATAATCGTCTGCCCCTACTAAACCTCCCACAAGACATCCTCAATGTGCTGCGCTCTGGACAAATTGCCTACACCAAAGCCAAAGCCATTGCCCAAATCAAAGACGATTCAACACGACAAACCGTTTTAGACAAAGCCATTACCAATAGCTGGTCTCTATCACAAATTAAAGAACACATCAACACTCTATCACCCACTACACCACCACCAACGCCTCTCAAGTCTCGCCTGGATGCCACAATCCGCCAGGTAAAAAAAGCCCGGATTTGGGATGACCCCAACAAGCAAACTCGTCTATCAACACTTCTAGCAGAACTAGAAACCCTCCTGGTTGAGGATTAAATGTCACAAATGCACATGTCCATAATCCGTAAAACCCTTACCAGGACTGCATTTTACAGGGAATAATAAATTACGAACCTGGCTGAACTGGAAACCCTTCTCACTCTCGATTAAACGCCACTAAAACCTACGCCTATAATTCGTAAAACCCTTATCATTACTGCATTAGAGAATGTATAACAAACCACAAAAGCAAAATTAATAAACTACACTAGCATTTAAAGTCAAAGTCGATCGCCCTTTCCTAATAATGCTAGATAAGCATAAGATTGATCAGCTACTGAACGCCTGGTTGGATTTCTTTTATTTGGAAAACCTCTCCCATGCTGAAGTTGATGCTGCTGACGATGATAACCAAATCTTGGACAAAGGCATCTCCCTGGTCGGCGACAATCTGCTTATAGAAGAATCCTTATTTAAACAACTCAAACAACAATTTCTCGCGCTCAAGAAGAAAGGGAAAAATAATGACTTTCAAATGGCTGTAGCTTTGCCTCAAATTTGGCGGGCAATTGAAGGCAGTCGTCGATTTTATCCCCTGTTCAAGATTGATATTTCCAGCATCTTTCAAGGCAACTACCGCGCTAAAGGTTGGGATTTGACTTCTTTTGAGTTCCAACCCGTACCGCCAAACTTGATGGAATTGTATCAGCTTGACGAAGAAGAAATCGAAGCCTTAGTCACTTTAGAAGGTCTCAAAGTCTTCTTAGAAACCACCTTCAAGCAATCTTTTACCAATCTGCAAGACTTTCTTGACCTTGTTGACTTGCCAGTCAAACCTTACACAACCAAACGCGCTCCCTATCTGCTGCACTTCGACTTCGTTGCTTACAATTACAATCTCAAAAAAGACTTACAGAAAATATTAGAGCAGCCGCAGTGGGAGTGGGCAGATGATGGTCATCCCGCTTATGAATATCTGTTCGGGCAACCCAAACAACAACGCCACGAGATGCTGTTTCTGGGTGCTTTTCCGACTCATCCCCCAACCGACTCTCAAGCAGTGGCTCTCAAACACATTCAAGAGAACCCCATCACTGCCGTTATTGGTCCTCCAGGAAATGGCAAGACTACCTTGCTGTTGCACAAGATAGCCCAGCAAGTCGTTAAGCGGGCTGTGCAGTTGGCGCAAACGGGACAAGATGAAAGTAATCTGACCCTAGTTACCAGTACGAACAACCGGGCTGTCTCCAATGTTGAGCAACGATTAGCTCAAGACTTCTCAACCGACCGATTTTACTTATCAGGAGGCTCTAAAGAGTTAATCACAAAACTTGTTATACCCAAACTGCAAGCCGCCATTGACTGGTTACAAAACGAGACTTTTAACGAAACCGAATGGCAGGGAGTGTCTGAAAAATTGTTGGCTGGAGTCAACCAACTACATTCTCAACTGGAGCTTGACCAACGACAACTTCAACAACGGGCAGAGGATGAACAACTGCTTCGAGAGCTTGTTGAGGATATCCAAGCAAAGTCTCGTGAGATAGAAACGCCCCAAATAGAGCAGCAACTTCAAGAGCAGCTACCATATTCTAAACCCGACTACTCCCAATTCCCCCTAGAAGCCTACCAGATGATTCAGCCGCACCTTGAAAGTGCTTGGCGATCGCTCCCGCGTGTAGACCGCTCCCAATTTAATAATAAAAATGGTAATTGGTGGGTGCGATTGCGGCACTGGCTCACAACACTCTGGCAAAAGCTGACCAGAACCACTGAGCGACACATCCTACGAAAGTTGCACAAACAGATTTCAGCTCCGGTTCTGGCTACCCTAGCAACACCCTTTCCCTTTCAAATTCCTCTCACCAGGGAGTCTCTGTCTGCTGCTTGCTCCTCTGTCGCCACGCAGCTAGAAGCCGCGCACCAGTGGCACGCCAAATTTCAGAAATTGGCTGACACTCAAACCCATTTAGACTCGCTCCAGCGCCGTCAAGATGACCTTGTTGCTCAGAAAAAACTTGTTGAAAAACGGTTGGCTGGCTATCCCACTCAAGATTTTTACACTCGCTTCTACACCGAACACCACCCGCTCGCTGTGCATTTATTTGAGTGGTCTTGGCAGTATCTGCAACTCCAAGCACTACAACGCAAGCATGAAGTTATTGCCTCCTTAAAGACTTATATTAGTGTTTTGAGTGGCGAATGGGAGGCTTACCGCACCTTTGGGCGTGACTGGCGAAATATTTACTCTGACCTCAGCCTGTTGTTTCCAGTTATTACTTCAACCCTGCACTCTGTCCGCAATCTACTCCCCTATCCCGACAGCGGCTGTATTGACCAGCTGATTGTCGATGAAGCTGGGATGATTCCCGTCCATCAACTATTTCCTACCCTCGTGCGCTGCAAAAAGGCTTTGGTTGTGGGCGACCCCTTGCAGTTGGAGCCAGTTATTAGCTTTAGCAAACAAACTCTAGAACAATATTGCACGCAGGCTTTTCTAGAGCGGGGACTGAGTGAGTCAGACTATGACCGCTACAGTCCAACTGCTGGCGACACAGCAACCGCGTATCACCGTGCAGCGGGAGCTAGTGGTCAATCGGGAGATTTGGGCAACGGAATTATTCTCAAAGAACACCACCGCTGTGTTCCACCCATTATCACTTTTTCAGATCGCCTCTGTAACTATGGATTAATCATCAAAACCCCCGACAAAGCTTCTGCACTTGGTTCCAATTTGATTGCTTACCACGTCGAGGGAAAGTACGAATCCCACACAAACCCTGAAGAAACGAGAGCCGTCGAAGCAATTATTGAGGAGCTGCTTAAGTATGGTTACTGCATCGATTCGCCAGACAATGAAAAAACAATTGGGGTTATTTCGCCTTATCGTCGTCAAGCCAACGCCGCTCTGTAAAACTTATACAATCTTAGACATGCCAAGACTCTTGTTTGCTTCCTGCTTCAACCGGTCTCCCAGGCAGATCCCGTCCACAGGCTTCCACGGCA
>NZ_JBPAOH010000124.1:0-23298 GCF_050875635.1 Tolypothrix sp. VBCCA 56010 | reverse complement strand
CTCGCTTGGGGGATAGGGAGACAAGGGGATAAGGAGACAAGGAGACAAGGGGATAAGGAGACAAGGAGACAAGGGGACAAGGAGAACAATTCTTTCCCCCCCTCTCCCCATCCCCCAAGCGAGAAACATCAAAACAAAGGCTTCAGTGCAGAGGGTGAGGCTGAAGAAGTAATGAGTCGCAATGCCTAAAGCATTGATTACCACCCAGGAAAGTGCTGTCAAAATCGGTAGCTGTGTGCGGTTTTGAATATGACGTGTGGCGATTACCAAACAGGCTAAGGAAGCAATTACCCACAAGATTGCTAAAGTGTAGTGACGCGCTTCTTGTGCCAGAAAAATGCCGTAGGGTGATACTGCCATTATCGCCGCTGCTATATGAGCAATTAAGCGGGAGCGAAAAGTCAACCAACTTAAGGCATAGATAGCTGGGATGGATAAAGCACCGAAAACAGCCGAAAGCGATCGCGCTCCCCACAACGACACTAAATTATCTTGTGTGGGAAATAACCGCATCCACCAGTGAGCCAGCATAAAATAAAGTGGCGGATGGTTACTTTCAGTGCTTAAGTGTGCCCATACATCATTGATGGTAGCATTCGCTTGCGGTTGGAGTGGTTGCAACAAAATATCAGGAGCGATCGCTTGATCTAAAGGTACTGGCAAAAAACTATTCCCCAGGCTAAACACCAGGGTAGAAAATTCATCAGTCCAAGGAGGCTTTGCAGTTAAGTTGGTTAGCCGCAAACCGATAGCGATGAATAACCACATCAACAGCAGCAAAAGGTGAAAAGTGCGAGAATAAAGGGAAAATTTCATTTTGGTGGGAGCAACCAGTCAAGTTGTAGATATAGACTTAGGATTTGATATTTGTGTTCAATCTAAAGTCCCAAGTTTATATCTAATACTGAATTGCTTCAAATGTATAATTCATTTTTGTTGGACGCATTTCCCGGCAGTCTTTGGATGTAGCGTTGTGTCTCGTGGATCGCTCTTGTTGCCGAGTGTATCTTTTTTCGTTCTCATCTGCCGAGTGCTACTGCCAAATCTGCTTTATTTTAGCCGAAATGATTAGTTTTTAATTCTCGTTTATATTTTATACCAAAATACGTATGTTACAAGTAAGAGTTATAGTTTACACCTGATATTTTGTCTATAAAAGTGTCGGTTACACATTTGGGATGCTTATCTTGACAGCTTACTCTAATTACTTAATTCTTACAAATCCTGCCTTTTCAATTAGTTCTTGACGCGGAAAAGTTAAAAGTAAATTTGCATAAGCTTCACCCGCTTGCTTAGACCTGGGGTCGTTATTCTTATAAATGACAAATAATCTGTTTGTTAATGGATATTCACCGCTCCTAAAGGCAGCCAAATTAGGTTTATTTTTGTTTGTAGATGTACATTCTGCTGGAGGTATAAATGGTTGCTGATATGGCGAGATTAAATTACTAGAACTATTGCCAATACTTAAAGCTTTCACTTGACATTGAGTTACTATGTGTGCAGCTGAACTAATAAAAATTCCTCCTCTATTTTTATCATTGATTACCTTTTGTATACCATTAGTAATACTCAGAGCATTTGATATATCTTGGATATCTTGACTAAGAGGCTGTCCGCCCAAAAGATTTTGTCTTAAGAACTCAAAGCTACTAGCATTTTTTCCGGCATAAACAGTTAACTTTAAATCTTCCGGAATACCAAGTTGATTCAAATTAGTGATTTTACCTGTCAAAATATCTCGAAGTTGCTTTTTCGTTAAACCACTTATCGGTAAACTATGATTTACGGCAACAGCAGTACCGTCAATTGCAACAGGGATTTGGTAAAGAGTATCTCCTTGAATTTTTGCTTTTTCATATTCATCATCTATGATATTGCGAGAAGAAATTGCAAAATCGGCTTGTCCTTTAAGTAATAATTGAATACCATATCCCGATCCGGAACTTATTTCCGGACGAGGCATAAAATTCAACTGGAATTTTGGACAAGTATTTTGAATACTCTTTTCTACATCTGGTCTAAAAGGTTGCCAAGTTGTACTACCACTATAAGAAAATTTGCCATCGGGAACTTTTAGTTCCATACAAACTGAAGAAGTATTAGCCTTATATAACCAAATTCCAGTTGAAACCAAACTTACAATTCCCAATCCGACTAAAAACCGCTTAAAATAACTTGTAACGCTACTATATGGTGGTTGGGTAGAATAAATTGTTGATGGAACAGAACCATAATTTTCCCTTTCAAGTATTTCCAAAACTTCAGAAGCTAATTGATATCTTCGATTTGATTGAGTGCGAACCATTTTTCTCAAAATGCCGCTCAAGCCGGAATTAACATTTGCCTGAACTAATTGATTTATTTCATCAGTATCAACATTTCTTGTGAACTTTGTGGGATTTAAACCTGTCAATGCTTGAATGCCAATAATACCTAACGCATAAATATCGCTACAAAATTGAGGTGTTCCTTGACTTTGTTCTGATGGCATATAGCCGGGAGTACCAATAATTACTGTGTTTGGGTCTGCTAAGATTTCTTTAACTGCACCGAAATCAATTAAGACAATTTTGTTATCTTTCTTACGTCTAATTAAATTCGCTGGTTTAATATCTCGATGAATAACATTCTTGCTATGAATATAATCTAAAATTTTCAAAACATCTTTTAATAAATTACTTACTTCAGATTCAGACAGAATTTTTTTTCGTTCAATAATCTGTGCCAGAGTTTCTCCTTCAACATACTCTTGAACTAAATAAAACTCTTGATTTTCTGCAAAATAGGCAAGTAACTGAGGTATTTGCTCGTGTTTTTCACCTAAGCGAAGAAGCGTTTTAGCCTCACGATTAAATAATTTTCTTGCCTTGAAAAAATCAGGTTTATGAAGTTGCGGTTTAAGCCTTTTAACTACACATAAAGAGTTGAAACGCTCTAAATCCTCTGCTTTATAAGTCTCACCAAATCCACCACTTCCCAAATACTCAATAATTTTGTAACGTTTGCGTAAAATAGTTCCAAGCATTGGTCAAAGCATGTTTATTTAAGTATAAAATAAGTATATGCGTACAGTTGTATATTATTACTCTAAATTTTCTTAATAAAACGTAAAAATATCTTAACTATGTTTTAACTACAGTGAGCCAAAAATACCCGTACTTTATGCCTCGCGAGTGTGAATGCCTGCCACAATAAAAGATGTGCTGTGTTTAGAAAACTACTGTGACTACTGTAACTGTTGATGCTATTCTTGACCGTGCCGGCAGGGGGTACGATTTGTCTCCTGAAGAAGGAGTATTTTTATTAAAACAAACAGACTCAAGTGCGATCGCCTCTATTCGCTCTACAGCTGATAAACTCCGCTATACTCAAGCTGGCGATACTGTCACCTACGTAATTAATCGCAATATTAACTTTACTAATATCTGTGAACAGCACTGTAGTTTTTGCGCTTTCCGGCGCGATGATGGTCAAGCGGGTGCTTATTGGTTAGATTGGGCGCAAATTTTGCCAAAATTGACAGATGCGGTGCAGCGGGGTGCAACGGAAATTTGTATGCAAGGAGGATTAAACCTGCAAGCAAAAGTAAATGGCAAGTCTTTGCCTTATTACCTCAAGCTAGTGGAAAGCATTAAGCAAGAATTTCCTCATTTGCATCTACACGCATTCTCTCCCCAGGAAGTGCAATTTATCGCCAGGGAAGACGGATTGAAGTATGTTGACGTAATTGCTGCTTTGCGGGATGCTGGTGTTGGTTCAATGCCAGGAACAGCAGCCGAAGTGTTGAATGATGATGTGCGACGGATACTGTGTCCAGAAAAGATTGACACAGCTACTTGGTTAGAAATTGTCAGTACAGCGCACAAATTAGGTTTGCCTACCACTAGCACCATGCTGTCAGGACACATTGAAACCCCAGAACAGCAAATAGAGCATTTAGAAAAATTGCGCCAGCTGCAAAAAACCGCCATTAACCAAGACTACCCTGCTAGCATTACTGAATTTATTTTACTACCCTTTGTCGGACAAGAAGCGCCCAAACCTCTACGCCGCCGTGTCGGACGCGATCAACCAGTTTTGGCTGATGCATTACTGCTTACGGCTGTTGCGCGAATTTACTTAGGTAATTGGATTCCTAACCATCAGCCAAGCTGGGTAAAACTGGGACTTGCGGGTGCGATGGAAGCTTTAGTTTCGGGTTGTAACGATATCGGCGGCACATTAATGGAAGAACATATTACCACAATGGCGGGTGCTGTGGGTGGCACTTGTATGGAAGTTGAAAGTTTGCAAGCTGCCGTTACTTCTTTAGGAAGACCTTATCAACAAAGGGATACTCTTTATCAGAGAGTTGGTGGTTAGTGGGCAATGGGCATTGGGCAATGGGCATTGGGCAATGGGCATTGGGCATTGGGCAATGGGCATTGGGCAATGGGCAATGATAATAATTCTTTTCCTTTTCCCCCTCTTCAAATCCCCATGCCACATGCCCCATGACGGCAGGTGCTCCACTTGGGGAGACCCCAAGACCGCACTGCCTCCCCCATACCCCATGCCCACTCTTCCTATCCGATGATCCCCAGGATACCAATACAGGATAGGATGGACGTTGATTTATGTGTTATTTCACAGAAGGCTTATGAAGCGCTATTGGTCACGTCTGCTTGCCCTGGTTTTGGTTTTAGCGATCGGCTTGATGGGCTGTGGAAGTCCGGATAGTTTGACCGGAAATTATACCCAAGACACTTTGGCTGTTGTCAATATCATGAAAAATGCCTTAGACCTCCCCGATGATGCGCCAAATAAAGCAGCAATTCAGGCAGAAGCGCGTCAAAAAATTAATGACTTTTCAGCTCGCTACCAGCGGGTTAGCTCTGTTTCTGGTCTGAACTCGTTTACAACTATGCGGACGGCTTTAAATTCCCTAGCCGGACACTACAGTTCTTACCCAAATCGTCCTGTACCACAAAAGCTGAAAAAACGCCTACAGCTTGAGTTTAAACAGGTAGAGACGGCATTAAAGCGTGGCGGTTAACTATCTGCTGCTTCTTTGCAGTTGAGAGTCAAAAGTAAAAAGATTCAAATTTTTGACTTTTAAAGACACACTTGATTGAGATGAAAACCATTTTTTTGTGTGTTCTACTTTTGGCTCTTGACTATATTATTAATTTGTGATATAAAATTTAAGTTTTAAACAGACTTGGTGCTATAAATGCTTGTGGATATCACGGTATTTTTCTTGGGCAAAAAATAAACTATGAACGCATATAAACGCGGCAAAAATTATAGTAAATTAACTCAATAACAAAATGCGGCAACAGAAATATGGTTTAGAGAGTCTTTAAAAGTAAGCTTTAAAACCCCACTAAAATTAACCAGAAAATTTAGCTACATACTGCCCCAAGCTATCTTGTGTTGGGGTTGATAATTCTTTGTCCTTCGATGAGTAGCACTGCGCGAACTGCCTACACCAGCACTCATGAAAATCTCTCTTATCTAGTCCCCAGTCCCCAGTCTCCAGTCAGGTATGTCTAACCGTTTCTTGAATATTGCAAAACCAATATTATTTTGGCGTCGCTTGTTCGCTGTTATGTTCAGCACTAGTTTGCTGATTCCCTTGAATGTTGTCAGTCAACCAGCAGAAGCGCAAGTAAACAACTATTGCCAGTTATCAGCAACGGCAACCCAAGAAAAAGACAATTTACGCGCTTTGGCACAAAAAGGCGATCAAAATGCCCAGAACAACTATCGGCAGTTGTTGCAACAACACGCACAAGCTTTGCGAGAATGTCGCAGTCGCACTTGGCCCCAAGTTCAAGCAATTTGGTTGCGCTTGTATCCTTGTGACATTCAACCGGGAGCAATCGATCAAATTATGGATCGAATTGTTAGCCGGGGCTATAACCAAGTTTTTTTAGAAGCGTTTTACGATGGGCAAGTGCTGTTACCAGCAGGATCTAACCCGACAGTTTGGCCCTCTGTGATTCGCACACCTGGGTCAGAAAAAGTTGATTTGTTAGCCCAAGCAATTCAAAAAGGACGAGAACGCGGTTTGAAAGTTTACGCTTGGATGTTTACAACCAATTTTGGTTATACTTACGCCCAGCGTCAAGATAGGCAAGGTGCGATCGCTCGCAATGGCAAAGGTCAAACTAGCTTATATGTTGTAGATAACGGCAGTCAAGTGTTTATTGACCCCTACAACTTGCAAGCCAAACGCGACTACTATCAACTGCAACAAGAAATAATCCGTCGTCGTCCAGATGGAGTACTATTTGACTATGTACGCTATCCGCGACAGGCAGGAAGTGATTCTATCGCCACTAAAGTTTCAGATTTATGGTTATTTACTGAAGCCACTCAACAAGCTTTATTTCAACGCGCACAAAATTATAAAGGGTTGGACTTGATTCGGCGCTTTTTGAGTAAGGGATACGTCACAGCCGGAGATATCGCTGATGTCGATAAAGTTTATCCTACTGAAGGTGAACCACTTTGGCAAGGTCGCACTCCCCCAGCGGTAACAGCAGAAAAATCGCTGATGACTGCAAACGAAAGGCAACCCCTTTTGCAAGTAGAATTATGGCAGCTTGCAGTTGCCCACGCGATGCAAGGCATCTTAGATTTTGTCACTTTAGCTAGTTACCCCGCACAGCAACTAGGTATTCCCGCAGGGGTGGTGTTTTTCCCTGAAGGAAATCAATCATTAGGACAAGGTTATGATTCTCGCTTGCAACCTTGGGATAGATTTCCCAGTAACCTAGAATGGCATCCGATGTTGTATGCTAATTGCGCTGATACTGGTTGTATTGTGTCTCAAGCACAGCGGGTTTTGAGTATGGCAAAACCAGGGACGCAGGTGATTCCCGCTTTAGCCGGTAAGTGGGGTGAATCTATTAGTAATCGTCCGCCATTAGAAGTGCAAATGCAAGCACTGCGCCAATTAGCCCCGCAACTTAAAGGTGTCAGCCATTTTGCTTATTCTTGGCAATATCCTGAACATGATGGCGATCGCAAATTCTGTCGCGTTCGGTAATGGGTAATGGGAGACAAGGGGGACAGGGGGACAGGGGGACAGGGGGACAGGGGGATAAACAGGAATTTCTTCCTTGTCTCCCTTGTCTTCCTTGTCTCCCTTGTCTCCCCATCCCCCCCTCTCAAGAACTCTCCCACTTACACCCTTGGTTGCAGCTTCAGGTAATCAATGAAATCTAGAAGTTCTGCATCTGTTAATTGAGTACGCGATCGCTTACCATACCTTTGATGCAAAAACTGCCTTCCTACTTCCTGCGTCCAATTCAATTGGGCTAAATATGTGTCAGTTTGAGCTATCAAAGTTTCGTGTAATTCTGCCGTTGTCACACTCGCGGGAATTTTTACGCGATCGTCAATAGCATAGGCATTAAGGTTAATTTTTTGACTGACTTTTTGCCCTAAAGCTTGCCAGTTAACTTCTTTATGTCCATCCCAACTAACACCTATAGACCGATAAGTTACTGGGTCGTAAATTGTACAAAATACAATTGTTCTATCTCCTGGGCTAACTGTAATAGTTAGTGGTTGACGTAGTTGCTCGCAAGTCAAAATATCTAAAGACAGCAGCAAGCCTTTAGAAAAATAAGATTCATTTCCTGAACGTATAATATAAGGTTTGTCTGCCAAAATATACAAATCAGTTTTTAGAGTCAATCCAAAAGAAGTTTCCACCTTTTTCTCGACTTCTATGCCTGTTATCACCCCGGTCAAAGCTTTATCATAAATGGGGATTTGTTTTCTGTCTTCGGAAAGCATATACCAACAGTAATCTGATTCTCTGCTGACAAAGACATATTGCGGTTTTGGGATTGCTCCAAATCCTAATTTTACTTGCATATTGTATATTGCGGGTTTGGTAAACTGATTGGCATTCATCGCCTTATACATATATTTCCCAATAAAAAGTGCGATCGCACTTTTCTCATGATAAATAATTTAAAATTTTAATGAACTTATATGAAACTTTAATTAACAAATGTTGTCCAAACATTGAGAACGTGTAATCATCTAGCAAAAACAATTCTAAGTTACTCGTCATGTTATTCAATCAAAAAGTCCGCCTCACACTCGGTTTTGCCACTTTATTAATTACCGGCTTCGCTAGTAGCTATCTATATACTCAGTCAAAAACTAAACAGCTAGCTCAAGAAAATCCGATTAGAGATAATTTACCCCTTACTACTCAGCAGATTTCCCTAGTCTCAAATATTCAAAAGACTTCTTCATCAAAGCAAGAATTAGCACAAGCTTCAATTGCATATTCTGTCATTGATGAAGCACAAAAACCTAAATTTAGCGTTAATAGCAGTCAAGTTTTTAGTTCAGGAAAACTACCAACTACGAAAGTTAATTTCAATCAAGCCGACTTATTAGCAACTCTCTCCAATACCAGAAAGTATTTTCAAGATTATGGTTCGTTAGATCCAGATGTTCAACGTACAGGAGTGCTAGGCGCTCAAGGAGTTACAGTAGAAGATATCCTTAAGACATTGGATTTTATGATTGCTGTCTTGCAAGAGGATATTGCTAATCGTCGCACTACACGTTTACAAGATGCTAATTTTATCAACTCTAATTTCCGCGTTATAAAATGGTCTGCTTATAACCCCCAAAAATCTCAGCAAGAACGACTGCGAATTACAAAATATGCTGTATTTACTCATCCAGGGTCACGCAAGAAAACCTCTACGTTTAATATTCCAATATACAGTTTAAAAGATGATTTAGCCGCTAGTAAGTTCTATACCAGATATACAAAGCAGGATGTTTTATCAGGTATTTACGAACCAGGTGGTAGAGAGTATGGCAAAGTTGAACCTTTGGCTTATCTGACGCGAAAAGGCTTAGAAGAAGCTTTAATGGAAGGAACAATTCTAATTAATTTTCCTGATGGTTCCAAGGCATATTTCAATGTAGATAGAAATAATGAAATAGCTTATGTGCGAGGATTAGCAGCAACTGCACAAAAGCGTTATTGGTATTTTAGGGAGGTTGATGCTATCAAAGGTTACGGATATAAGATAGATGCAAAAATTTCTATCAAACCAGGGGTGACTTTTGCTGGCGATGTGCTGAATATTGGTTTAGGGAAAATTATTGTACTTGAGTATAATAAGGGCGGGCGAAAAAATCTCAAAATGGGAATTATAGCAGATACAGGTGGAGCGTTTTTACCGAATCTGCATCAACTCGATTTTTTAGCGGGTATTTTTAAGAATAATAAAGATTTTGGGCAGCATATTCAGGAATTGCCTGATTATGCTCAAGCGTATATTTTGGTGAAGAAGTGAAGATTATTATCTCACGCAAAGGAAGCAGCGAAAAGTCTGAGCGGAAGTTTCCTCCGATCAGACCTTTTCAAGAGAGAGGCGCAAAGGTAAGAGGAATTTTGCGGCTTTAGTGAGGCTGCATATAAGCCCTCAGGCTAGAAGCCTGGGGCTATACAAACAAAGCCTGCCTCCGCAGGCTAAATGCATCTTCATGTAAAAACGGTATAAGATGCTTGTTATAAAATCAAAATGTCCATTCGTGGTCTGGGTCGTCTAGGGCAGCGCGGACAGAAGTTAGGTTTGCAAGCTCTTTAAATGGGCTTGATTTAGCTATTTCTGTGATTGAATTTAATGTTAGGGCTAGTTGCTGGTTGTTATTGGAAGCGATCGCACTATCAACTACTTTAAATAAAGCACGAAAGTTTTCTGCACGTTCATCAAAAGAGCGATCGAGATACGCCATTAACAAATCTCGCTGGGTATTTATTTTGGCGATTGCTTCTTTTTCCCAAGCATCAATTTCGCGTCGCTTTGTCTTTTCTTGTTCGGCAATTTTGAGGTAATCAGTGTAGGCTGAAACCATTTGCTGAATGCTTTCAGCAAGGTTTAGTTTGTCAAACCCAAAAGCAGCTATTTTCTGTACTGACATGCTTAATTTCCTCCCAGAGTACGGTATTTGGCTTGGATAGTCCTGCTGGCAGGATTAAGTTGTCCTTCGTTGTCTAATACAGGAGTTTTCATGATTTCTGCAAGTGCTTTTACCAAAAGTGCTACCTCTTGAAACTTGCTAGCATCGCGATCGCCAATTTCCTTTGCTTCATTCATATCCGCAACACCTGCGGCACCTGCACCGACACCAAGAACAGCACCACCTAAAGCCAAAGCACCCAAAATAAGTGGAATCATGAAATACTCCTGATTGTGATTAGCGGTTAAAAACAGACTTCTAAAGATTTTCTCGACTACCGATGAGTAGCCTTATACATAGAGTTCCCTGATTAACCAACTAATCACAACTTATTCAGCAGCAAAAATGTAAAACTTCGATGAAGAAAATTACTAAATCTCTTATCTGTTTAGCCCACGCAGGTGGGCTTGGTTCGTATAGCCCCAGGCTTCTAGCCTGCGGGATTGATTTTAAATCAGCGTTTCCGGATCTACACCTAACGCTTTTAACCTTTCTGCTAACATTTGTGCGCGTTGTTCTGCTTCCACACGTCGCTGTTCCTCATAATTTGCGCGTTCTTGGGCTTCTGTAATTTGTTCTTCTGGCGTCAGTAACCTTTGCCCTTGTTCGTCATACCAGTACAACCACTCCCGCGCTATACCTTGATAAATTCCCCGTTCTCGTCCAATTCCCAAATTAATCTCCGGTAGCCAAATAGGATTTCCTGGCTGTAACTCATATTCGCCATTCACTAAGCGATACACTTCCAAAGGTGGCTTTTTGCGACGACGGGGATTATATACAACGTAGTACAAAATCCCTAATTCTTTGGCATAGAATTCTTTCTTAGTGCTGTATTCTCCTCGATGGGTTTGAGAAACAACTTCTAGTACCAAAATTGGCAGCTTCTTTTCTTCCCACAGTACATAACTTAGGCGCAAGCCTTCATCTAAAATTCGCTTAACTCCTAAACTCAGAAATCCATCGGGGACGATCGCTGGTTTAGCTGGGTCATAATAAATACCCATATCAACGCCAAAGAACCAATCCCAGCGCTCTGACCATAGCAAAGCCAGTATCGCTTTTAGCAAGCCGGGAATCAAATCTTGTAGTTCATTATCCACAGGTGTATCGTCTGAGTCGGGTAGCTCTTCGGAAGATGGCAAACAGTGCAATGGGTTGTAGTTTAACATGAGCGGTTGTGCCAAAGCTGATACTAAATAGATTGTAGAAAATTGATTGACCGAGTAAAAGCTTTGTGTTTTGCATTAAACATTGCTTGCCAAAGAAATGCTGAGATTTTAGATAGAATCAAGTTTAATAGCAGAAGAATTAAATTTTATAAAATTTTTGTCAAATGTCATACAGTCAATTCAGTATAGACACTGTTGAGACAACCTTGGGAATCACCATTGTGGAAACTGTGGGAATTTTTGCGGACACACCCCCAGTAGAATACAGCGATTTTTTGTCACAAACACTTAAAAAGTATGTACCATTAGCATTAGCTATTGGAACTGATAAATCTCGTTCTGAATTAATTTTGACACCAATTCTAGTAGAACTAAAAGAGCTATTACAAAATCAAATTAGTTTATTTTCCGGTCGAGAATTTAACGTTAGTCCAGAAAAAGGCTTAACTGGTTTTTGTGACTTTCTTATTAGTAAATCTTCCGAGCAAATAATTATTAAAGCACCAGTCATTGCTTTGGTAGAAGCTAAAAATGATAATATTCAATCTGGTTTGGGACAATGCATAGCAGAAATGGTAGCTGCACAATTATTTAACCAGCAAAAAGAAAATGAAATTAAAACAATTTACGGTACTGTTACTACAGGTACTAACTGGAAATTTCTGCGTTTGTCTGGACAAATAATAGAGATTGATTTAAATGAATATTTTATAAATGATGTCAGAAAAATCTTAGGAATTTTAAGAAGTTTTATTGAGTCTACAGGTAATTAATAAGTAGTTTAACCAAATTACTTTTTTAGCGCGATAAAACTACCTATAGCGTAGGGTGCGTTTACGAAGTAACGCACCGCAATTTAATTCTAAGATGGTGCGTTAGGACAAATGTCCGTAACGCACCCTACTAGCTTACTCTTTCTCTCTGCGCCTCTGCTACGAGTGCGTGAGATTATTATCTTCAACAAAAAAGGGCAGGTTCAAAACCCACCCTCAAAGCAGTATTTAAACTAAACTAGCGATCGCAACTCAATTACCAATTGCCGGCGCACTCAAAGACACCGTTGGTGCTTCTTTACGCTGTACTAATGTCGGTACGGAATCGCGCAACCTTGCCGTTAACTGCACAGTTGTGGAATCATACACCTGAGTCAGTAACTTAGGATAGAAACCAATCCCAATAATTGGTATCAACAAACAAGCGATGATAAACACTTCGCGGGGTTCGGCATCTATCAAAGCTTGGTGAGAAACTAATTCTTCGTTTTCTTGCCCGTAGAAAATTTCTCGTAGCATTGATAGCAGATAAATCGGAGTTAAAATCACTCCAACTGCCATTAAAAAGACTACGATAACTTTGAAAGTAGAGCTATAAGCATCGCTGGTGGCAAAGCCTACAAATACCATTAATTCTGCCACGAAACCGCTCATTCCTGGTAATGCTAAAGATGCCATCGAACAAGTGGTAAACATGGCGAAAATCTTCTTCATCCTTTTGCCGACACCACCCATTTCATCTAACATCAAGGTGTGGGTACGGTCATAAGTTGCCCCTACTAAAAAGAACAAACTTGCCCCAATTAAGCCGTGGGAAACCATTTGCAACATTGCTCCACTCAATCCCAAATCGGTGAACGAGGCAATACCAATGGTGACAAAGCCCATGTGAGAAATTGAGGAGTAGGCAATTTTCCGCTTCAGGTTGCGCTGGGCAAAGGATGTTAAGGCAGCGTAGATGATGTTAACTACCCCCAAAACCACTAATGCAGGTGCAAAATAAGCGTGGGCATCGGGTAGCATTTGGGCATTCATGCGAATTAAGGCGTAACCGCCCATTTTCAACAAAATACCTGCCAGCAACATGTGTACGGGGGCTGTAGCTTCACCGTGGGCATCTGGTAGCCAGGTGTGCAAGGGAATGATCGGCAATTTGACAGCGTAGGCAATCAAAAAGCCACCATAAAGTAAAAGTTGGAAATTTAGGGCGTAATCTTTTAGGGCAAGCGATCGCATATCGAATGTCACTGTATCGCCGTAAAATCCCATTGTCAAGGCAGCTAACAAAATAAACAGCGAACCACCAGCAGTGTATAAAATAAACTTGGTCGCTGCATATTGCCGCTTTTTACCTCCCCAAATCGACAGCAAAAAGTAAATCGGTACCAGTTCCAGTTCCCACACCAGGAAAAATAGCAGCATATCCTGAACGGCGAAAACGGCAATTTGACCGCCATACATCGCCAGAATCAGAAAGTAAAATAGCCTGGGCTTGAGCGTCACGGGCCAAGCTGCTAAAATCGCCAGGGTAGTTATGAATCCTGTCAAAATAATTAGGGGCATTGCCAAACCATCTGCCCCTACTGACCAATTCAAATCGAGTTGCGGTACCCACGGGTAACTCTCCACCAGTTGCAAATTCGGATTGGCGAAGTCGTACTGGGTATAAAAAGCGTAAACAATCAGCGCAAAATCAATCAATCCGACAATCAGGGCGTACCAGCGCACTGTTTTGCCGTCTTTATCTGGGATTACGGGTATCAGTAGTGAAGCCGCTATTGGCAACAGAATAATCGTCGTCAACCACGGAAAATTAGCTGTGTTCATCACAAGTTGTCGGGAATGAAAATTATGTTTGCCTATTAGCTACTAGCTATTAAGTAGCAGTTTTTTGGCGGTTTGACCTTTATTGTTAGGTTGATTTAATCAAAATAAAGAAAGATGAAGGTAGGTAAATACATACTTCTGCCTTCATCCCCGTAACACATTAGACTTCTTGTACTTGTTTGGGAGGGGAATCAGTTGCTTGAAGGGCTATTAGATCCCCGACTTCTTAAAGAAGTCGGGGATCTGACCACCGCAACCAGTCCCCCTTCAGGTTCGCTCCTTGCCGGCACGAGGGAAAACGCCACATGCGCGTCTGCCGGGGAACCCGTCCAACGCAGTGGCTCCCCTCCCTTTCTCGCTGGACTCACCAGTCCCCAGTCCAAGCGTCCCTATTTCTTAGGTGACACCAAAAACAATCACTAAGCCCAAGACTGCCCCAAAGACAATCAAGGCATAGAATTGAGCGCGACCGTTTTCTAGGTATTTCAAACCTTCACCACTAACCAAGGTGAAAAAGCCTGTGAGGTTAACAGCACCATCGACTACGCGGAAGTCAACTTCCATCACTTGTCTGGCTACGCGACGCAAGCCGAGGACAAAGACACGATGGTAAATGTCATCAAAATACCACTTGTTAAGAGATAGCTCGTAAAGCGGTTTGATTTTTTCGGCGATCGCACTAGCATCAATCTTGCGCCACAGATACATAAAAGATGCCAATGTAATTCCAATCAAAGCGATTCCTACTGAATTTCCCGCCATAATGTAAAATTCCGTCGGGTTGAATTCGGCAGTTTTTTCCATCACTTCTGCGAGGGTTTCGCTGGGAGGAAAGATAAATTCCTCAAAGTAGTTGGCGTAAGGTGTTCCCACCAAACCAATCAACATCGAAGGAATCGCTAGCACCACCAAAGGCAAGGTCATTGTCCACGGCGATTCGTGAGGAGAATCACTATGATGTCCGTGGGAGTCATGTGCTTCTAGTTCGCCATGTTTCATCGCCCCAGGACCAAAAACAGGGGTTGCTGCCTCTTCTGTCTCTAATTCCAGAACGATTGTGGCTGCTTTCTTCAGTTTTTGCTTGATTTTCTGGTCATTGCCTCTAAAGCTGCCTTCAAATGTCGAGAAATACATTCTAAACATGTAAAAAGCAGTAATGCCAGCAGTTAACCAGCCGACAAACCAGAGAAATGGGCTAGCCTCAAAAGCTTGTCCCAAAATTTCATCTTTTGACCAGAAACCCGCAAAAGGTGGGATACCGGAAATTGCCAAGCAACCGATAAAAAAGGTAATTGCGGTATATGGCATGTACTTCCGCAGTCCCCCCATCAAGCGCATATCCTGCGCCAATACGGGGTCATGACCAACGACACCTTCCATCCCGTGAATTACTGAACCAGAACCTAAGAACAGCATCGCCTTGAAGTAGGCGTGAGTCATTAGGTGGAAAAGTCCGGCAGAGTAAGCGCCTACTCCCATTGCCATCACCATGTAACCGAGTTGGGAGATGGTAGAGTAAGCTAAACCCTTTTTAATGTCGTTTTGGGTTATGGCAATTGTTGCCCCCAAAAAGGCGGTGAATGCCCCAGTATAAGCAATGACGTTCATTGCCGCCGGGACATCTTCAAAAACTGGGTACATCCGGGCGATGAGGAAAACACCCGCCGCCACCATTGTTGCCGCGTGGATTAAGGCAGAAATGGGGGTGGGACCTTCCATCGCATCGGGTAGCCACACATGCAAAGGGAATTGCGCTGATTTAGCTACCGGACCCAGAAATACTAAAATCGCAAACAGGATAGCAAGGGCATTGCTGATCGAACCTGATTCTACAAGTTGTGCGAGGCGATCGCCCATCACCTGAAAATCAAAGCTTCCTGTAGCCCAAAAAAGCCCTAAAATACCCAATAGCAAACCAAAGTCACCCACGCGGTTGGTGACAAATGCTTTTTGAGCTGCATCTGCTGCTGACTTGCGATCGTACCAAAAGCCGACCAGCAAGTAAGAACACATCCCGACTAGTTCCCAGAATATATAAATCTGTACTAAGTTGGGGCTGACCACCAAACCCAGCATTGAAGAGCCAAACAAGCTGAGATAAGCGTAAAATCTTACATATCCTGGGTCGTGAGCCATGTAGCCATCGGTGTACACCATGACCAAAAAGGCTACCGTTGTCACAATCACCAGCATCAGGGCTGTTAGGTGGTCAATAGTGTAGCCCATGTTCAGGTGAAAATTGCCTGCTGCCGCCCATTCTATAGTGCGGATATAAGGCGCGTGTCCTTGAAGTTGACTCCACAGCAAGGCAAACGACAGCCCCATTGCTATCCCCACCAGGGAAATAATGAACGCCGCGTTTAGCTTTCTGGCTGCGTTTGTCACCTGATTCATCGAGATTAACCCTAGACCGACCAGCATTGCCCCTAAAAGAGGTAATACCGGAATCAGCCAAGCATACTGATAGATAACTTCCATCACTGACGCCTACATTTATAATTCTTCACGTTTGCTCTTGACAGTTTTGCCAAAGGCATCTGTCCAGGTCGCAACTGTTAATAATTGTGACACACACCTTTTAGCATAAAATACCCCACCCGACGGTTGTTAGGTGAGGTAGTTAAGCATGGTTTTAGATTTGGGGAATTGGGCAATGGGCAATGGGCAATGGGCAATGGGCAATGGGAATAAAAAGAAGCTAGACGTATTTCTATGCCCCATGCCCTATGCCCCATGCCCCATGCCCCATTCCCAATTCCCTATGCCGTCCGACAGCCTAAATCGGCTGTTTTTGCGGTGCTGTAGGTTTTAGGGCGGTTAGTATAGTTGACTTTTATTTCTTCTAGCGCTAGGCGTAAATCCTCTCGTCCACGAAAACAGTCTAGACGTTCCCGGACGATACCATTTTCAATCAACAGTAAAGTTGGCAGTGATTTTAGCCGATAAGTGGTAGAAAGTTTAAAATTTTGATCGGCGTTAACTCCAACCAATTTTATTTCTTCGCCACATTGAGTTTTAAACTGCAACAACAGCGGCTGGATTATACGACATAAGCCGCACCAAGGCGCTTCAAAATTCACTAAAACAGGAATTGGAGATTCTAAAACTTCTTGATTAAATGTCCGCTCACTAACCAACAACACCATGATGCCTCTACAATTACAGGGTTTTTATATCAAACTAGCCATCAGCAGAAAGATTTGGCGCTTCAATACGGTTCTGCAAATAGACTGTTCCAGAGCACAAATAATTATGCGAAAAACAAGCGCGTTTATTTTGCGCTGATAAAAAAGCCAGCGCGAGTTTCACGGTGGCTTTTTTAGATTTTCAACTCCTGACTGCCTCTGGGGAGAGATTTTAAATTTTGTCATCTAGTTTTTACTTTGATAATTGACTGGCAATTACCAATCTCAAATCTCGCTCTCGACATCGCGTCCCCCACTGACAGCTGTTTTAACCAATCCTACAGGGAATTGGCTAGCAATTGAGAAGATGAAATCTTCATCTATTTACTTTCAATTGCTGGCTATTGCTATTGGGGTCTACCTAAAATAACCATTGTACCTTACTACTCGCCTGAATCAATAGGGGGTGTGACCACCAAAGTAGAGCGATAAAAGCAGCGACTCCCAGGTAAGCGGGGCGGAGAAATTCTTGCCATTTAAGAGATTGACGGTGATCGAGAACAGCTAGAAAAGGAATAATTGAAGTTCGCTGTTTAACCATTTCAAAGGCTTCGCCGTAACGCGATGTTAAACGGCGATCGCCATGCCAAACTCCAAATAAGTGATGCAGCACTAACCCCACCGAAGTAACAAGAGTAAAGCTGGTACCGAGCCAAAGGGTATGAGCCACACACCAAATTATCTGCCCCACCATCTGCGGATGACGAGTAATCCGAATAATGCCCGTTTCGTAGAGGTGGACGGAGGGCTTTTGAATAGCAGCAATTTCTAGTAGATTGAATGTAGCCGGATACAAAAACAAAAACGAAATCGCTGAAAGCACCCAAACTACTGTTTTTACTCCCGGCAAACCTTGGACTTGCCAAAGTTGCCAGCCATCATAACGATGGTTAATAAAGTAAACGATTAAGATTACAGCTAAAGGCAGGCTGAGTAACGCGAAAAAAACGCGATAGAGCCTTGGTCCAATTTGTTTTTCTGCCCACGGACGCAAGGCTGCTCCTCCACTGTGGGCGATCGCAAAAACTAGTTGTAACCCCAACATGACAAAATGACTGTTGGTTAACCAATTGCTCAACATCATATACACAGGTGAAGTAATTTAAAGAAAACGCCCATTAAGTACAACCAATACCACAAAGTATTCAAAAGGGGACTTTCGTCAAGATGTTGTGCTACTGTCTTTTTCGATTAAAGCTCCAAGTTTAAGATGCAATAAATTGCATTCGCCGTTTTTTGGTAAAATGCTACTTTTTTGTTGCAACTGCTGCTCATGCTCATGCGTTTTGTGGGTTTAGCCTTATGTCTGACCTTCCTTTCACTTTAGATCAATTGCGTATTCTCAAAGCGATCGCCGTAGAAGGAAGCTTTAAGCGTGCCGCTGATAGCCTCTACGTCTCTCAGCCCGCTGTGAGTTTACAAGTTCAAAACCTAGAACGGCAACTAGATGTACCTTTATTCGACCGTGGAGGACGTCGCGCACAATTAACCGAGGCGGGGCATTTACTCTTGAGTTACGGTGAAAAAATTCTCACCCTATGTCAAGAAACTTGCCGCGCTATCGAGGATTTACAAAATCTCCAAGGCGGAACTTTAATTGTCGGTGCTTCTCAAACCACCGGCACTTATCTGTTGCCGAGAATGATTGGCATGTTCCGACAAAAATATTCAGATGTGGCGGTGCAATTGCATGTCCACTCTACCCGTCGGACTGCCTGGAGTGTCGCTAACGGACAGGTAGATTTGGCAATCATCGGCGGCGAGATTCCCGGCGAACTGGCAGAATCTTTGGAAATTATTCCTTACGCCGAGGATGAGCTAGCGCTGATTTTACCTGTTTTGCATCCTTTTGCCAAACTAGAAACGATTCAAAAAGAAGACCTATATAAATTACAATTCATTGCTCTCGATTCTCAATCTACTATTCGCAAGGTAATCGACCAAGTGCTAGCACGCAACGATATTGATGCAAGGCGTTTTAAATTTGAAATGGAACTCAATTCCATAGAAGCAATTAAAAATGCCGTGCAATCTGGCTTGGGGGCTGCGTTTGTTTCTACTAGTGCGATCGCTAAAGAATTACAAATGGGTGTCCTACACCGCGCTCCAATTGAAGGCGTTGTTGTCAAGCGTACACTGTGGTTAATTTTTAATCCCAATCGGTACAGATCCAAGGCGGCTGAAGCCTTTAGCCAAGAAATTTTGCCTCAGTTCGCTACCCCTGGATGGAATCAAGATGTGTTAAAATCATCACCAAAAAACATAGTCGTAACTACATTGGATATAGCGATGCCAAGCTCTGATTAAAGCTAAAATTTTGTCAAGAGTCACTCATTCAAGGGTCAAGAGTCAAAACTAGGACACTGATGTAGATGCGTATCTTGAAGAAAAATCCGTTTAAAGCAAAATCTATCTAAAGGTAGTGGCGCAACCTAATGATGGATGATTTATACCGCTTTTTCCCGTGTCCTTTTAAAGGTAAATATTCGCTAATAAATATATGCTTGACTTTTGACTTCAGACTATTGTCAAAGGACCTCGGACAACAAACCAAAAAAATGGAAGTTTACTGCACTCGTCCACGCTGCCCTCGCCCACAAAATTATTTTACGGATTTAGACGATAACACAACTTTGAAAACAGTACAGCAAAAATACTGCACTAATTGTGGAATGCCGCTGTTACTGGATGGACGATATGTACCGCTGAAGTTGCTGGGTAGAGGGGGGTTTGGAGCCGCTTTTTTGGCACGCGATCGCCGAATTCCCGGTATGCGTCAATGTGTAGTCAAGCAATTCCAACCAGCGGGAAATTTAACTTCAACTCAACTGCAACTAGCACAACAGTTGTTTGAACGAGAAGCAGATGTTTTAGCGCAAATCGGCAACCAAAGCGAGCAAATTCCTGACTTATTTGCTTATTTTGAAATAACAGTTAAAAGCTGGCAATCAGAACAGCAAGAGCAATTTTTTTATCTGGTACAAGAATATATTGATGGACAAAATTTAGAGGAAGAATTAGCTCAAAGAAATCAATTCACTTCAGAAGAAGCCTTAGAAGTACTGCGAGAAATTCTCAAGGTGCTAAAGTTTGTCCATAATGAAGGCATTATCCACAGGGACATCAAACCCTCTAACATTATGCGCGATCGCCACGGCAAATTATACTTGCTGGATTTTGGCGCAGTTAAGCAAGTAACAAATGCCCCAACTGGGTTTGGTGGTTCTACTGGAATATATTCTATGGGATTTGCACCTCCTGAGCAAATGTCTGGAGGTCAAGTATATCCGTCTACAGATTTATATGCTTTAGCTGTAACAATTCTCACCTTACTGACAAAGCAGGAAGCAAATCAGCTATTTGATGGTTATAGCAACCAGTGGAAATGGCGATCGCTTGTATCTATCAATTCAGGCTTGGGTGATATTTTAGATAGAATGCTATTGCCGGCTGCCAATCAACGCTTTCAGTCGGCACAAGAGGTTCTTTCGGCGTTAGATTCACTTTCTATACCCCCAACACAACTGCGTCCCTCAAAAGCATCCATACCAAAGTTATCGTCACAAACGCAACCACCACAAGCACCGATTGTTCCCCCACCAGCTAAACCAGCATTTTCGACAATTGAGTTGTTAAGTAGTGCAGCGTTTAGTGGATTTGAGGGTGCATTGATAGCGATCGCTCTTTTAAGTCTAGTAAAATCGCCAGAAATTACTCTAGCTGTTTCCGCCGTAATTTTAGGAATACTGATTTTTGCCCAAACACGGCGATGGATTGAAAAGCTTGATTTGTTAATTATTGGTGGAATTACTTTTGCGCTTATCTATTTTATCCCCTTTTTACATGCTGGTCTAAGTTCTCAGCAAGTAGTAATTTTATCAGTTGCAGCCGGGTTAGTTGCGATTGCAGTTACAGCAATATTTCGTTTGATATATAAATTATTATCTCTGATATTTTAAATACAGTTAACTAGTTTAAAAAAATTTTATGTCCCAAAAGAACGAAACTACTGTTCTTGTTTTGGCTCTGTTAATTACATTGGGAGTTGTTGGCGGTGGTTTGTGGTTATTTAAAGACAATATTATATCACAAAATCAACCATTACGTAATTCGCAGTCAAATAATAATCAAGAATCAATTAAAGACCGAATTAGTTTTGGTGAAAAAACTTTAATAGCAGGGGAAATAGCCCCAGCGAAAAAAGAAGGTGTAGAAGCGATCGCTCTTGGAAGTTATGAAAAAGCGATCGCTCCTTTGACAGCAGCTTTAAAACAAAAACCTAACGACCCAGAGGCGTTGATATTTCTTAATAATGCCCGGATTGGCTCGGCAAAAAGCTACACAATTGCAACATCTTTGCCCATTGGTAGCGATCCAAATGCTTCTTTAGAAATTTTACGCGGTATCGCTCAAGCTCAAAATGAAATAAATGCCTCTGGAGGCATTAAGAAAGTGAGGTTGAAGGTAGGAATTGCCAACGACGATGATAATCCGGAAATATCCAAGCAAATCGCCACAACCTTAGTTAAAAATCAAGAAGTATTAGGTGTAGTTGGTCCTAATACCAGCGATGCAACTTTAGCCGCAGGCACTGTTTATACTTCTGGGAAACTTGTAGCCATCACTCCCACGAGTACTTCTGTTAAGATTTCTAACTTTAGCTCTTACGTTTTTCGTACAGTTCCCAGTGATTTTATCGCTGCCAGAAGTTTAGCTAACTACATGGTGAACAAGTTACAGAAAAGAAATGCAGCGGTTTTTTTCAATTCTCAGAGTAACTACAGCCAGTCGCTCAAATCTGAGTTTGTCTCATCTGTATCTTTAGAAGGTGGACAAGTCTCGAATGAATTTGACTTGTCCCAAGCAAATTTTAGTGCGGCTAGAAGTGTAGAACAAGCCATTAAGCAAGGTGCAGAAGTTTTGATGTTAGCTTCTAACACTAATACTCTCGACAAAGCATTGCAAGTAATTCAGGTTAACGAAAAACGGTTAGCTTTGCTGGGGGGAGATGATGTTTACACGCTGAAAACTTTAGAACTTGGGCGTGAAAAAGCTGTAGGAATGGTAGTAGCGGTTCCCTGGCATATTGATGGCAATTTTTCTTCAGACTTTCCTCAAAAGTCGCGGCAATTGTGGGGTGCTGATGTGAGTTGGCGAAGCGCTTTATCATATGACGCGACAAAAGCGTTGATTGCCGCTATAGAACTTAATCCGACACGCGAGGGGGTACAACAAGCACTTACCTCGTCTAACTTTTCTGCAACCGGTGCTTCGGGTGCGATTCGGTTTTTAGCATCAGGCGATCGCAATGCCCCAGTTCAACTTGTGAAAATCGCTCCCGGTACTCGTTCTCGTACTGGGTATGACTTTGTGCCAATACCACAATCTGCAATAAAAAATTAAAAATTAACCAATCGTTAACCTATATCCATCAGCAAAATGTCACATTGCGTTTATGGACAAAAATTAAAACAAATATTATGTCCCAAAAACATCAAGCTAATGAAACAGCAGTTTTAGTTTTAGCTTTAACGATCACACTCGGATTGGTGGGGTGTGTGCTTTGGTGGTTGGCTAACAACTTTCTCAATGATTCATCGTTGCAAGTCGTACAGTCAAATCGTGAAAGTAATACTTTTGCCCAAGTGCCAAACGTTCCCTCTGGATTATTTAGCTATGGAGGTAGCACTACTTGGGCATCTATCCGAAGAGAAGTTGACCCATTGATTCAAACTGCCCAACCGCAATTTCGGTTACGCTACACAGATCCCACCACAGGTGCCCCTGGTACTACTTCTGGGATTAAGATGTTGTTGAGTAACCAATTAGCTTTCTCTGAATCCTCTCGTTCAATTAAACAAGAGGAATATCAGCAGGCACAACGCCTGAACATTACTTTAAAAGAAATCCCGGTGGCGATTGATGCCATTGCGATCGCAGTTAATCCCAATCTTAATATCCCTGGTTTAACCCTCGCCCAGCTAAAAGACATTTACACTGGCAAAATTACTAACTGGAAACAGGTAGAAGGTTCACAATTAGCAATTATACCGTACTCTCGGCGTCTCGAAGAGGGAGGCACTATCCAATTCTTTGAGGAAAATGTCTTAGAGGGTGAAAAGTTTGCGGCAAATGTGCAGTTTATCCCCAGGACAACTGAAGCTTTACAAGAAGTGGCGAAAAATCCAGGTGGCATTTACTATGCCTCTGCCCCGGAAATAGTCGGACAATGTACTGTTAAACCGCTCTATAAAACTTATACAATCTTGGACAAAGCGCCAAGATGAGGTTTATTTCCTGTTTCAATCGGTCCCCCAGGCAGATCCCGTCCACAGGCTTCCACGG